>JBBQMA010000240.1:0-4992 GCA_038328415.1 Chitinophagales bacterium
GGTCCAGAAGGTCCGCCTTATTATGTCCATGCGGATGTGCACGCGATCCAGTTTCATCCATTAAAAACTGATGAAGCCTGGATTGCTACCGATGGCGGGCTTTTTGTGACTGTCGATGGCGGCCAGAGCTTTGAAGGAAGAAATGGTGGCTATCAGACGCAACAGTTTTATCCCAGATTTTCTTCCTCCGTGCAAGATCCTGATTTTGGGATCGGAGGCATGCAGGACAATGCTACAGCAATTTATGAAGGGGATAAGGAATGGATCAAAGTCATTGGCGGTGATGGGATGACGACCGCAATTGCGCCAGATAATGATCAGCAAATGTTGGCATCAATTCAAAATCTCGTTTTGCAGCGATCATTAAACAGGGGAAAGGATTTTATTGATGCTGCCCCGCCATTGCCAGTGGATGAGCTTCGTGCCTTTAATGGGGCTGTCACGCTGGATCCCAATAATGCGGATCGAGTTTTGGCAGGAGGGCAGCGGCTATATCGGTCTGATGCTTTTGCTGAGGAGGGTAGCTGGGAGGTTCTTCAGCAGGACCCCATTGATGGAGAAAATATCATAACCAGAATTGATATAGCGCCGGGGAATAGTCAAAGAGTTATCGTCGTCACATCCTCGGACCCTATTTTGTCAGGAGGAATAAATACGGGAAAATTGCTGGTTTCAAACACGGGAGGTACAGGTACTTGGCAGGTAGCTAATGGATTACCCAATAGATTTTGCACCGCTATTGCCATTCATCCTACTGCGATTGATACGGTATTGGCTACATTTGGTGGCTTTGGAGCGCCCCATCTCTATCGCTCTGTGGACGGAGGCCTGAATTGGCAAGAGTGGGGTGTAGGTCTGCCGGATGTTCCTGTGAATAGTGTTGTTTTTGATCCCTTTGAGCCGAGCCATCTTTATTTGGGGAATGACCTCACTGTTTATCTCTCGATCAATGGCGGAGCTACCTGGGAGTTCTTTGATGAAGGGTTGCCTGAAACTTGCCTCGCTATAGATTTGCACATCAGCAAGGCTAAAAAAACAGTTCGGGTCGCTACACATGGGTCAGGAGCTTATGAAGCCGCTTTGAAAAGCCAGTCTGTAGGTGTGGATAGTTCACCCAACGGCACAACAGGAATTATCCGGAAGATTTATCCTAACCCAGTTGGTGAGCAACTGAATATGACGTTCGGACACGAGATAGCCCTGAATGTTCAGTGCACCTTGTATAGTCTTGATGGGAAAAAACTTGCCACTCAGATCATATTGCCGTCAGGCGGAACAGGCACATGGCGATTGCCTAAACTACCGGGTGGTGTGTATTTGTTGAATGTGTCGTATGCCAATCGTTTGGAGTCTCACCTAGTGGTCATCGAGCCTTGATTTACGTAAAAGTACGTTAATATAAAAACGAAAAAAGGTCCTTGTTACAAACAAGGACCTTTATAAAGCAATGAAACAAATCAGTCTATTTGGAAACTGATTCTACAATAGCTTTGAATGTGTGGGTGTGGTTCATTGCAAGGTCAGCGAGGACTTTGCGATTTAATCCAGACTCATGTTTGCTTAGTGCATTGATGAGACGAGAGTAAGTAGTGCCGTGCATACGGGCAGCAGCATTTATCCTTGCGATCCAAAGCCTGCGAAATGCACGCTTTTTGTTCTTCCGGTCGCGATAGGCATATCCCCAAGCCTTTTCAACGGCATTTTTAGCTACAGTATAAACTTTGCTTCGGGCACCAAAGTAACCCTTGGCTGCGTTCATGATTTTTTTTCGGCGGGCCCTACTGGCCACCGCGTTTACGGAACGAGGCATAATTGGATATTAGCGGTCTGACGGGATTCCATGAGAGGAATGCTTTAGTCCGGGTGACCTGGTTAAACCATTAATTTACTTACAAAGTAACCGAAGGATTCGCTTTTCATCAGCAACATCAACAAATGCAACTTGACGAAGTCTCAATTTCTGGGTGTTCGTTTTTTTGCGCATCAAGTGAGAATGAAAGGCATGAAATCGCTTCACTCGACCGGAGCCAGTTACAGAAAAGCGCTTTTTAGCACCGGTATGGGTTTTCATCTTGGGCATAGCCTTACTATTTAGGGACGCAAAAGTAGGTATAATCCGTGAAACAGGCAAGTTTTCTTGGGATTCTGCACTACTTTTTCTTTTTAGGAGAGATTATAACTGCCATTCGGCGTCCTTCAAGTTTTGGTAGTGACTCGGCAGCGCCATGATCCTCCAATTCTTTGAGGAACTTGAGGAGTAAGAGTTCACCTCGATCCTTGAAAACAATGGTTCGACCTCTAAAATGTACATATGCACGCACTTTGGAACCCTCTTCGAGGAAATTCTTGGCATGCCTCACTTTGAATTCGAAGTCATGTTCATCGGTATTCGGTCCGAATCGTATTTCTTTCATGACCGTTTTGACCACCTTAGCCTTTAGTTCCCGCTCCCGTTTCTTTTTATCATATAGAAATTTTCGGTAGTCAATAATCTTGCAAACGGGGGGCTCGGCATTGGGTGAAATCTCAACAAGGTCTAACTCTAGTGATTCAGCCCAGTTTAGGGCAGCCCTTGTCGAATAAACGCCTGTTTCAATTGTTTTGCCAGCAACTTCACTGATAATTTCCAGATTGTCGCCAACAAGGCGGATTTCAGGAACACGTATCATGTTATTTAATCGATACTCCTGTTTCTCCTCCTTTTTTTTGGTAAATTCCTTTTTTGCCAAATGGGTGTTATTAGTTAAAAATAGTAAAGGGTGGTTTCAATTGTACAAAGGTAGTCAACTCCAACGGAGCGAACGAAGAATTCTCAATACCAGCTTTTTGAGCACTAACTGGCATCAGACTTCACTTGATCAAGCAGTTTTATGACTAAAATATCTCCGGATTCGGCAAGGTCTGCTTCAAAAACGCTGCCTTCCGGAGGATTTGCATTCAGAATCTGTTCGGCAAGTGGATCCTCGATGTATTTTTGGATGGCGCGATGTAAAGGCCGTGCACCGAATTGAGGATCATACCCTTTCTCAGCCACAAACTGTTTAGCTGCCTCCGTAAGCGTGAGCGTGAAGCCCATGCTTTCCATTCTGGACAGGAGTTGTTTGAGGGTGATTTCAATGATTTTCAATATCTCGTCCTGCCCTAAGGTGTTGAATACTAATACATCATCTATCCTGTTAAGGAATTCGGGTGCGAATGTTCGTTTCAACGCGTGTTGGATTACCGACTTCGCATTGTCTTCTGCTGCATCCTGGCGCGCCTTGGTAGCAAAGCCTACACCTTGGCCAAAATCCTTCAACTGGCGAACGCCAATATTAGAGGTCATAATGATCAATGTGTTTTTGAAGTCGACTTTCCTGCCTAAACCATCTGTTAATTGGCCATCGTCTAATACTTGCAATAGGATATTATAGACGTCAGGATGTGCTTTTTCTATTTCATCCAAAAGAATCACGCAATAAGGCTTTCGACGCACCTTTTCCGTCAACTGTCCACCTTCCTCATATCCAACATACCCCGGAGGCGCACCAATGAGCCGGCTGATGGAAAATTTTTCCATGTATTCGCTCATATCCACGCGCACGAGCGCATCATCGCTATCAAAGAGATAGCGCGCCAGGGCTTTGGCCGTCTCGGTTTTGCCAACTCCGGTAGGTCCCAGGAAAATGAAAGTGCCGATTGGGCGCTTAGGATCTTTTAGGCCTACCCGATTTCGTTGGATGGCCTTAGTCACTTTTGATATTGCATCATCCTGACCGATGACCATTTTTTGCATGTCATCCGTCATATGTACAAGCTTATTGCTTTCGCTTTGGGCTACACGCTTAACAGGGATGCCGGTCATCATAGAAACGACCTCCGCAATATCATCTTCACTTACTGGGTAGCGTTTCGTTTTGGATTCTTCTTCCCAGGAGTTTTTGGCATATTCCAACTGCCGCTGCAATTTGGATTCATCGTCTCGCAGGTCGGCAGCCTTTTCGTATTGCTGATCCTTTACGGCCTGGTTTTTAAGTTCCTTAAGCTCTTCAATTTTTTTCTCAAGTTCTTCGATGTGTTTGGGGACATGGATATTTTTAAGGTGAACACGGGCACCTACCTCATCCAAGACATCAATCGCCTTATCAGGCAAAAACCGGTCTGTTATGTAACGATCACTCAATTTCACACAAGCCTTTATGGCTTCATCTGCATAGGTGACATTGTGAAAGTCTTCATACTTGGATTTGATATTATGAAGGATGTGAACGGTTTCGTCTGCGCTGGGTGGGTTAACCAATACCTTTTGGAACCGTCGATCCAATGCGCCATCCTTTTCAATATACTGCCGATATTCATCCAGTGTGGAAGCTCCGATGCATTGCAGTTCGCCACGCGCAAGTGCGGGTTTGAAAATATTGGAAGCATCCAGCGATCCGGTTGCTCCACCAGCACCTACAATAGTATGGATTTCGTCGATAAACAGAATGACGTCCCGTGACTTTTCGAGCTCATTCATAATGGCTTTCATGCGCTCCTCAAACTGGCCGCGGTATTTGGTGCCGGCAACGAGTGCTGCCAGGTCAAGCATGATAATCCGCTTGTTAAAGAGTGTTCTAGAAACTTTCTTTTGTATGATTCGGAGTGCAAGGCCTTCCACGATTGCAGTTTTGCCAACACCGGGCTCGCCTATCAAAATGGGATTATTCTTTTTTCTGCGGCTCAGGATCTGTGAAACGCGCTCAATCTCGCTTTCTCGACCTATGATCGGATACAATTGCCCTTCTTCTGCCAGACGAGTGACATCCCTGCCAAAATTATCAAGCACGGGTGTTCTCGATTTGGTGGCACCTTTCCGCTGAAAACGGGCACCTCCTTCATCTTCCTCTTCAAAGGAATCCTCGGGCTCCGGCTGCGCAGAGGCGAATGGCTCACGTGCCCCGCTGATGTTTCCCTCCTTAAGGACGTATTCCAGCTCCGATTTGAATACTTCGTAGTCGATATCGAATTGAC
>JBBQMA010000241.1:0-4991 GCA_038328415.1 Chitinophagales bacterium
ACCCTGTGTTTGTAAACGTCGTGTTCCCAACTGGGTTATTCCCCGTGGTAATCCAAATGCCCGTAGGGGAAGGTGGGGTGGCGAGAATACAGGGATCGCCCAATATACTTGAAAGTGTCATGCCACCGATTGTAGGGGCACAACCATAGAAGGCATAACCAATGCCAGGAGTGGTAGCGGGATTCGGATCGCCGGTCAGAACGGAGTTCTCATTATGGGTGATGATCAGCGAATCCCCAAAACATAAATACAGTGGATTGGTACTTTGTGAGGTCTGACTCAAGTTGAGATTAACGGTACCCGCATCATTACAGGCACCCCGATCGGCAGATGGAGGAGCTGATTTGGCACCGTAAAGAGCTGGGGTCGGTTTTTGCGCGAAAAGAGATGTCGCGAAAAGGAACAAAAGACCAGTTATTGGGATTATTCGAGGGGTCATGGATGTGAGCTTGGGATTATTACAGCAAAAACCGGGCAAATTTACCATCTATCCGGAACAAAAACTAAAATAATAGCCAATGAACGCAGGGAACCTGCTTTTATTGGCAAAACAAATGCTAAATAAATCTAATTTTAAATGAAAATCAAGTTTGTTTGAAAAATAGTTTCCCATCAAGAATGACGGATTCGATGATATCGCTTCCAAATGCATAAGGGATGTACGCCAGCGAAGGGATCGGTCGGGTGAGCATTAAATTGGCTTTTTTTCCCATCGCAATACTCCCCAATATGTCCTCCCATTCCAATGCACAGGCTCCGTTGATGGTAGTGGCGTGTATTGTTTCTTCCGGAAGCATCTTCATTTGGGTGCAGGCGAGGGTGAGGACCATCGACATTCGTCCGGAAGGACTGGTGCCCGGATTGTAATCGGAAGCCAGGGCCACTCCAAGACCAGCATCGATCATTTTACGTGCCGGTGGATAGTGATCTGCCAGGAAAAACGGAGCGGAGGGTAATAACACCGGATAAATCGTTGACTCCAGCATATCCCGGATATCCTGATCGGTGACAATCTCCAGATGGTCGACGGATAAAGCACCTCGTTTAATCGCCGTCTGAATCCCACCCATGCTGTAAAACTGATTCACATGCACCTTCCCGCGAAGGCCATACTTTAATCCGGCCTCAAGGATGGCATCCATTTCGTCCGGTTGGAAAAAGGCTTTTTCACAAAAGGTATCAACATAATCTACTAGTCCCTCACCAGCGGCTCTGGGTATAATCTCGTCGATGATTAATCGGATATAATCCTGCCGATTGGTTCGATATTCTGGAGGAAGGGCGTGTGCTGCAAGCAAGGTAGACCGTATTGGAATGGGGCCTTCGTCCTTTAGCGTCCGGATTACCCGCAGCATCTTTAATTCACTTTCCGGGGTGAGCCCGTACCCGCTTTTGATTTCGATAGCGCCGGTGCCTTGTCGGATCACTTCATGGAGCCGCTCTCGTGCCTGTTCCAATAAGTTTTCTTCCGGCATTTCACGCAGTGTGCCAGCACTGTTGAGGATACCGCCACCCCGACGCGCAATTTCCTCATAGGAAAGGCCTTCCAGTCGGTAACGAAATTCTTCCTCCCTGCTTTTGGCAAAAACAAGGTGGGTGTGGCTGTCTACCCAGCAGGGCAGGATGTCACCGCCCTTCGCATCTAGTCGTGGGTCAGTGACTTCCGGACACGTAGACATAGGTCCGAATCCCTTGATCCGACCAGCTTCACACCGAATCCAGCCATCCTGTATAGACGGCACATGCTGCATATCCGCACCCGCTTGCCAGCCCATTGTTCCTTCCGGATCAGCCTGCCAGATGCGGTGAATGTTTGTAATCAACAAGTTGCCCTGCATTGCCATAGTCTCGTCTATTTGACGGTAAAATAGTAAAGCCGGCCCATACGGACCGGCTTAACACTATCTCAAAAGCCAAAACTCAAATTGATCCGTGTTAGGTGCGGCTCAAATCCCGAATATATCCGGGAATTTTAGCCTCGGCCAGGACAGCGCGCCAGGCTTCTGCCTCGCTGCGTGTCTTAAAATGGCCACTCAAAAGTTTGTATACCGTGGATTTGTCCACCGTAGATTCTTCCAGCCAGGAAGGGGTAGTCGCTACCTGCTGAATTTCAAGGTGTTTACTCAATACATTGGGATACAGGGTGTAAACACCGATTTGTACGCAGTATCCTGTTTTTGGAGCCGAGGGAATATCCACGGTTTTAGTAAGCTCTTGTTTGGTGGGTAAAGCGCTATCCATCAATGGACCAGAGGTGGCTGGTACTGCCACTATCACGGGAGGTGCCTCTAGGGTTTCTTTTTTAGTTCGTAGCTGTTTTACGGGCGCATTGTGTTTTTGCAAGGTTTGAAGGATGTCAAGGCATTGAGTGATGCCCAATGATTCTTCATAGCGCCCAATAATTTGGCCTGAGGTGTTGATGACCAGTGTCGTAGGCAAGACGGTAACGCCATATTTTTCAAACAATTTGAAGCCTTCTATCCGATCGAGATCAGCTTTTAGAGGCACATAATGCTGGTCGATCAGAGCAATAACTTCCGGGTCATTAAAGGTAGTGGAAGCCATCCATCGACAAGGCATGCACCATGACGCATAAAATTCAATAAGTATCAGCTTGTCTTCGGCCAGCGCCTGTTCTCTGGCCTGATCAAAATTGGTCAGAAAAGAAAGAGGGTTGGCAGCCATTAGCCCTCCGGTGGCATTTAGTCCGGAAAGTGTGAGGGATAGAATGGAGATGAGGAAAGCCTGGCGAATCATGATGTGCTTGTGCGTTTGAAGTGTGTACGGTCAAATTCATGTGAATGTTCGGTTTTGGTATATTATTTTTAAAAATAATAGCTTGCCGACAAAAAACTGGATGTATTCTATGATGGTCCGAATTCCAGACTGAATGGTTTTAAGTAATTTTACATTCTTTTCAATAAGTAGTTATGCATCGACGCAGAGCAGCAATCACAGGAGTTGGCGGATTTGTTCCTGGTTATGTGTTGACCAACAAGGAACTGGAATCGATGGTCGATACCACGGACGAATGGATATTCTCTCGTACTGGTATTCGCGAGCGCCGAATCCTCAACGAACCGGGCGCAGGGGCGTCAGATATGGCCGTACCGGCGGTACTTCAGTTGCTTGAAAAAACAGGTACGGATGTCGGCGACATCGAATTGTTGATTTGTGCCACGGTCACAGGTGACCGGGTTTTTCCGGATACAGCCAATACCATTTGTGATAAAATAGGTGCGCGTAATGCCTTTGGTTATGATATCAATGCCGCCTGTTCCGGTTTTCTCTTCGCATTGTTTACGGGTTCAAAATTTGTAGAATCCGGCACCTATAAGAAGGTGGTTGTGGTAGGCGTAGATAAAATGTCTTCCATTTTGGATTATACAGATCGGACCACTTGCGTGATCTTTGGTGACGGTGCAGGAGCAGTGATGCTTGAGCCTACTGAAGATGGCAACGGGATCCATGACGCCGTTCTGCGTGGGGATGGTAGAGGCAGGCATTTTCTGCACATGAAGGCAGGTGGGTCAGTCAAACCACCTACGATCGATACGGTATTAGCGAGGGAGCATTTTGTATACCAGGAAGGTAAGGCCGTTTTTAAATATGCCGTCAAAGGCATGGTGGATGCGGTGGAGGAGGTCATTAGTAGAAATAAATTAACGACAAAAGACATCCGTTGGGTGGTGCCCCACCAGGCCAATAAACGGATTATTACAGCAGTTGCCGAATCTTTGGATATACCCATGGATCAGGTGATGATGAACATCGAAAAGTATGGCAATACCACTGCAGGTACATTGCCACTCTGCCTGTGGGACTATGAGTCACAGATTCGTAAAGGCGATTGGCTGGTGTTGACGGCTTTTGGTGGAGGATTCACCTGGGGCGCGCTGTTGCTGAGGTGGGGGTATGATAAAGGTTAGCCGTTTGGCGTTCTTTCGTTGTTTCGAAAAAACAGGGGCAGGGGAATTTGGTTTCAGAGTACGCGCCATTGGATGAAGTTCGATAGTTTTAAAGCTTCGCGGGAAAGAAGGGCTCACCGCTTAGGCGATAGGAGTTGTTGCGTTATGGCGATGCTTAGTTGTTTCAAAAAAAACCGGGACATAGGATTGAATTGGGGCGCCAACTACAAAACGAACAACGAACAACGTCTCGATCCTCCGTCCGCGCTCCTCGGTCAAGACAAGAATTATTGCGATACTAATAGTTTACCTAATGTTAACACAACTCTAAATATTTAATTATTGCTAATTCACGACATTTTTTATCATTTGTCTTGAGAAATATAAGTTTTGTTGTATATTAGCCGCAGAGTTATATAGAGGGATAGATAGTAGAGGTTCTTAAGGGATTTACAAAAGGCAAATGTAGCAGATTGCCATTATGAGCGTGTTTTATTTTTTCACTAATAAATCATATTATCGTGTGTTCCAAAAACCTGTCTAGAAAATTTTTGTATTTGCATGTTACTGAAATTCAATTATTTACGCACAACTAGTCGAGGGAATCCTATTTGCAAACCAGGTGGTTTCTTTCTAAGTTTAATGAAGGTATACTTCAATCAGTCACCAAATCCTTTTGATATGAAAACGTCATCCATTTTACACCGGGCTAAAAGCACCAAATTTGGAAAAATGAGGCTCGCAACTCACTGGTTATCATATATATATATATATATATGATATTTACATTGCCCGCCAACGCTGCACATGGTAAATTAGATAGATTGTTCAACTGGCATCAACTTTTTGAGCAAACCGATTGCTTACAAATAATACGAAACAAGAGCCATTCTCCATCTAATTTATTCTTGTCTAGTTATACAGAAGAGATTAAATTCTTCGGACAGAACATATTATGTCCTGTGAATGATTGTTTTATTTTTACAGAAGTAACTCCAATTTCAGGTGGTTATCGAATTTGTGTTGAATCATTATTTCCATTATCTAGTCATGAATGGACACTTTCCCAAACAGGAGTTGGTG
>JBBQMA010000242.1:0-4991 GCA_038328415.1 Chitinophagales bacterium
GTTTAGCCAGTGCCCCACTTCATGTGTAGCGGTGCGACCTTTGTCGAACGGTGGTTGTGCTGAGCCCATCGTGCCGAATGCGGTGTAAGTCACGACTACACCATCAGTTGCGGAAGGCCCGCCTGGAAACTGGGCATAACCAAGGATGCCGCCACTCATGTTGCACACCCAGATATTCAGGTATTTAGTGCGGTCCCAGGCATTTGATCCACCTTGGGACGTGTATTTTACGGCGTTGTTTGTCGAAAAGGAATTAACGGTCGTTTCCCTACGTACAATTCCTGTTGTTGCATTTCCGGAAGGGTCCTGTTGAGCCAGGCAAAATTCGATTTCGGGATCTGCCGCTATGGGCAAAAAGGCAGCAGGCGTATTGACTTTATCTGCGTTGAGCCTCCTAAAATCGTCATTGAGCACTTCAAGTTGGCTAAGAATTTGGTCCTCACTGATGTTTTGTGCTGATGTTTTCCACACGACGTGGACGACAACCGGGATGGTTTTTACTGCTCTGAGTGATGCTGAAGGGGAGGACTGAAATTCGTCTGTAAATTTTTCGATCTGTTCGCGGTTTATTCCAAAGTCTGGATCGGCAGCCAGCATCTGTTGATAAACGTCATCCGTGGCGCATTTACGACCACCTGTTAGGGCGCCATCCGCTTCTGTGATATTATCATTCAGGACGGATTCCTTTGACAAGGCACCATCCTTTTTACATCCGGTAAACGCTGCCAGCACTAAAAGGGCCACAAAGGCCAATGAAAATCTGATTTTCATAGTTGAAAGGGTTAAGGTGATAAATGAAAATATCCTTGGCTGAATAGCCATATCAGGTAAACAGATATCTTCATGGGAAATATTGTACCAAAGTTGGAAAGATTCTTATCAATTTGCAAGTGCTTTGTTCAGATAGCGCCATTTTTTATTTGGATAAATCTTTCGTTTGCGAAAAAGTGCACCCAATTGACGGTTTTACCTTATCCATACTCATGTTTTCTCAGGCTGTATAGCACCTCTACATGATGGGGCCTGATGCAAAATCAGGGTTTGGGAGGTATCTATAAGTAGGGTACAGCAAAAGAAAAAAATAAGTAGCTTTGGTTCTGAGAGATCGACACCCTTTCCGAAAACTCCAAAATCCTACAAAATGGCACAAGGCACAAAAGAAAACCCCTGGAAGCTTAAAACGCCTCCGCAGACAAGTGAATATGAAATGTACAAAGATGTACGGGATAACAAGGAGGTGATTGTTTGTGTGGTGGGAAGTACAACATTATTGTATGATGACCGATGTCTGGAGGACTTGCATAGCATGCTGAAGGCGCATGGCGACTGGATGGATCTCGGTGGAGCCGACGAACAAAAACCGGTAAAGGAAGGCACTGTAGAAGCATGGGGGCGTTCTGTCGACAATCCTGCTGGTGGATGGTATGGTCTCAAAAAAGGGTTGCGAGGTCGCTTTGGTGTTTATGTGCCGCCACTTATGGAGGAATTGGGCTTGGCGGAGGTGACTCATGATGCCAAAAATAATAAGATGAGGGCCATCTGATACCTAAGGCTTCATTTTTAGGGGATGTTCGGCCTTTGTGTTGGTGATACCACTTAGGTGTCTCGCTTATTTTGAGGGTAGAAGTATAGAAACAATGATTGGGATCGCATGGTCTTAACAGACCAGTGCAAGGGTGATCAACCAGAGGTGGAAGTCTAAAGGGTACGACCAGCCGGGCTTATCGATCTCCGTCTCCCATCAGCGTAAATTAGCGTTTCTAATTCGCGATCCCACTTTGTTGTCGCCCATCGTCCATATCGAGCAACCATTATCAAAAACTGTATGGTCTCCTTTTCCCCCCTATTTGCTGAATGGCATTCGGGCATTCGTTTTTTTCGCGAAATGACGTTTTTTCACTATTTGCATATCATTACCGTTTTCTGCTTATCCAATCAAACAATTAAAATAGTAACCAGGCAGTTTTGTCCTAATAGAGTTGGTTTATTCCCCATTTCTATTAGTCCTTATTTAGTCCGTTAATAGTCCGGTTCCGGAAACGAATGAAAAGTGGCTACAGAAAAAGCAGTTCCAAGCAAAGAATAAAAGGGGTATTTCGGAAGAATGCCCTAAGGTAAAAGGAAAAAAGGGTGTATTGGACGGCAGAAGTTATCCGCTTCCGTCGGCTTTTATTCATTAGGCCCTCTTATTATGAAACAAGCGCGTTTCTACACCAAATATATCATACAGATCACCGGCAAGAATCTGTTTAAATACAAAGACAAAGCTTCAGTTCCCACTAGGTAGGTAGCAGTTGACTTTTTTAGTTCGTGTAAATTCGTGGTCCCCATTCGCATACATTCGCTGGCCCAACACTCAACATCAAACAACTTTTGATAACACTTTGGCACTGAGTCTTGCTGTTTGGGGCCTGCCTACTGTCGCGAAGCATGTAGGTTATGAGGTTATGAGGGTGGAGGTTATGATTTGAATCGTTGAAATGTTTAGGGTTTAAGCGGTTTAGGGTTAAGGTCCGCCTTTGCCTTTGCCTTTGCCAATGAGGTTGAGGGTTTGAGAGTTTAGGTCTTTGCAAGTTCATGGTTGTCAACGAACAACGATCAGCGAACAACACTTTTATCCTCCGTCATGACGCTACGGTTATGATTTTCAATCCTTGGTCTTTTCAGCCCCCAACAATAAACATCTTGTAATAATTTTATCGACATTTAGGGATTGTAGAACCTGCCTAAGGGCTTCTGGCAGGTCGTAGATGAGGGCCTTGCTAGTTTTTCCATTCTACCTTCTCCATTCTACATTCTATTCTTCCGTCAAGACGCTGCGGACATGATCTGGGATCCTCGGTCCTCGATCCGCCTGTCCTCCGTATTCCTCCAAACTGATAGCCGATTAATCAACCAAGGGAATGGCTATATCCTTACTATCCACATTGTGAAGAATTCGTTAGTGATAATTCATTCGCTAAATAAATAAATCATTCAATGAGCGACAAAGCTTTGGTAAAATACATAGGAACCTTCGTAAGGCATCATCGCATGGAGCAAAACAGAACGCAGGATGAACCGGCAGTAGCTGCTTGTATCAGTCGGTCCACTCTGAGTTTGCTGGAAAGGGGCGAAACAGTTACTGTTGCCACGTTCATACAGGTATTGCGGGTGTTGGATCAGTTACAAATACTTCGTGCTTTTGAAGTGAAAGAGACGTTGAGTTCGTTGGCATTGGCGAAACTTCAAAAGAAGAAACGCCGGCGGGCACGTGGTAAGTCAAAGAAGGACAAAGCCGGAGAAGAAACAGATTGGTAAGCCATGCAAGTAGCAGAAGTAAAAATAGGGGACAAATTGGTTGGCGCTGCGGCCTGGGATACATCAACAGGGTATGCTACGTTCGAATACGGTCCCCAATTCAAGCTATTAGGGTGGGATTTGGCACCACTTACAATGTCGGTTTCTGATCGTCGAAATCAATTTTCATTTCCGGAATTACGGAGAGACAGAAATTCGGAAACGAACACCTTCAAAGGCTTGTCTGGATTACTGGCCGATGCATTGCCCGATAAATATGGAAACCTGTTGATTAATCTATGGCTGGCACAGCAAGGGCGTCCTAAGGGCAGCATGAATCCGTTAGAAATGCTCTGTTTTATCGGAACCCGTGGTATGGGTGCCCTCGCATTTGAGCTGGCTGTGCTAAAGGAAAGCAAAGGCACGTTTTCCATAGAAATGGATAGTATGGTATCTACAACGCAAAAAATGCTAAATCAGCGAGAAGCCTTTGCTAGTAATTTGAATAAGGATGAAGAACAGACTGTTTTGGAGATTTTTAAGATAGGAACATCAGCCGGAGGTGCCCGTCCAAAAGCAGTGATTGACTGGAATGAAAAGACCGGAGAGGTAAAGTCAGGTCAAACAAAAGCGCCTGTGGGATTTGAACATTGGCTGATCAAACTGGATGGGGTGAGCGATGTACAGCTAGGCGGCAGCTATGGTTACGGCAACGTAGAAATGGCTTACTACAATATCGATAAAGCTTTTGGCATTGAGATGATGCCTTCGCGGCTGCTTGAAGAAAATGGCAGGGCCCAAGTTATGACCAAACGTTTTGACAGGGATGGTGGTGATTTGAAACATCATGTGCAAACGTTCTGTGCGCTGAAGCATTTCGACTACAATTTGGTACATAGTTTCAGTTATGAACAGCTCTTTCAATACATGAGAGAATTGAAACTCACCTATGCCGATGCGGAGCAGATGTTTAGATGAATGGTATGCAATGTAATTGCCCGGAATTGTGACGACCACACCAAGAATTTTTCCTTCTTATTGAAGCAGGTACACAAATGCCAACTGGCACCAGCTTACGATGTTTGCCATGCCTTCAGACCCGGCAGGTATTGGGTAAGTCAACATGCGTTGAGTATCAATGGAAAGAGAAAGGAAATTACCAAAACAGATTTACTCGTCATTGGCGAATCAATTCGTTGTAAAAAAGCACCGGAAATCATTAATGAAATAAATGACACAGTGAATCACTGGAAAAAATTTGCAGGCGAAGTGGACGTGAGTCCCAAATTACGGAATGAAATTGCCAAATCACTTTTAAACCTGGCATCCCCTCATTAGTGTGTTGTAGGAAAAAACTATCTATGGCCTAACAGCGTCTATATTCATTGTCTTAGCGCATATACCCTGATATTTTTTATTCTATGTTTGTTTTTATTCTTAAATCAAAGCAACTATTTTTGATAGCAAAAGCGAAGGACCAGTCAATCGATAATCGTCTCTTTTGGATAGTTAATACAGACATAAAAAGTCGGAATACGGGGTCCTTTCTTATTCAAATCCAATGCATGTAGAAAAGTTATCCTGCTACCTTGTAAATTGGAGCGGGAAACGGGACTCGAACCCGCGACCCTCAGCATGGGAAGCTGATGCTCTACCAACAGAGCTATTCCCGCATAGTCCAATCCAAAGAACGCAAATCCTTTCTAAATAGG
>JBBQMA010000243.1:0-4987 GCA_038328415.1 Chitinophagales bacterium
TACTCATTCGAGGTAACTGATTGATTATGTTTACGGGAATTATCGAATGTACGGGTGAAGTTACAGTCGTCGTCAAAGAAGGCACCAATGTCCATATCTGGGTTCGCTCACCGATTGCCCATGAATTAAAAGTGGATCAAAGTGTGGCTCATGATGGTGTATGCTTGACGGTCACAACACTCAAGCCTGGTGAACATGCAGTGACACTGATTGAAGAAAGCTTATTGCGCAGTCATTTTTCAAGTATTAAAGTTGGCCAACCTGTAAACCTTGAACGGGCAGTCACGCTCAATCAACGCCTTGACGGGCATCTGGTGCAGGGGCATGTGGATGGCTTGATCACTTGTGTGGATCGGCGGGATCGGGAAGGCAGTTGGCTATTTACGTTCCTATTCAATCCCGAGCAGGCGCACCTGTTGATTGACAAGGGTTCGGTATGTATCAATGGTGTCAGCCTCACTGTGATTCGCCCCGGATTTGATCATTTTTCGGTTGCCGTCATTCCATACACCTTTGAACACACCGGTTTTTCGCGTCTCCAGAATGGGGATAAATGCAATGTTGAGTTTGATCTTGTCGCTAAGTATCTGGCACGGTGGCGTGAAACGGGATATACTAATTCGGAAAAACAATGAGCTTGGGAAAATTGAATGCCGTTCGCGAAACGGCCATACAGCGTTTGAGTATGGAACTTGACCTGGAATTTATCGGTAATGATGAATTTAAGGACATCGCCTTGCTGAATACGTTTCGGGTATATAAAAATACCAGTGGAAGCCGGAAAATCGTCAACATGGTCCAACGACAGGATGGTATGTTGGAGTCCCGTATGACGGTGTTCGATATGACTTGGGTCGTATATACTGGTAAAAGTGCAGTACGCTATTCTCAGACGATGTTTTTCATTCAATCCAAAAAACTGGCTTTGCCGGATTTTTATCTGCGACCGGAAGATTTTTTAGATCGAATTGGCGCCTGGCTCGGTTTGCAGGATATTAATTTTGTAGAATATCCTGAATTTTCTTCAAGAAATATCCTGCGTGGGGAAGATGAGGAATTAGTGCGCGACCTGGTAGTGACACCGCAATTCACTCGTTTATTCCAATTGAATAAAGAATGGCATGTCGAAGGCATGGGGTATTATCTTCTCTTGTATAAAAAAAATATACTCCTCGATCCAAAGGCCATTAAAGATCTGATCAAGCGGGGAATGGACCTTTACCGCATTTTGGAAAATAAGGAATAGTCTGCCTTTTTCTCCGAATGCCATTTTAAATATTCGTTTATTCGAAAAAAGGGACTAATACAAAAAACTAAAATTATTAATTCCTAATTGATAATTATCCGCTAATGATATGAAAAAATCGACCTGTTTTTTTATTGCGATCTTATGTCATTTATCTATTGTATTTGGACAACAGCAAACAAACAAGCCGTTTTGTGACCCCAAAATACATGTGCCGAACGAAGAGCAACTGGGTATTATTTATGACCATGTAAAATCTTTCCCTGAAAATACACAAGTTTCCTTCGCATTCATTGAACAGGGTAAGGTCTATTTTTATGGAATACGGCGTGTCGGAGATGCCATTCCGAGGTGTGACAATTATGACCATGTCTTTGAAGTCGGCTCTGTAACCAAAGTATTTACTGCTACGCTGCTTGCTCATTTTGTGCTGAATAAAACGTTGGCCCTTGATGAACCAATTAATGCGTATTTAAATATTAAATTAAAGGATAATATACAAATTACGTTTCGGCAATTAGCTAACCACAGCTCCGGACTTCCCCGTCTGCCTGCCAATTTTCAATTGGGTGCCATGCTGAGTCCGGCGAACCCGTATAAAAGCTACGACAAAACCAAATTAGAAACGTATTTAAGTGAACAACTCAGGCTGACTCATCCACAAGGAGAAAAAAGCGATTACTCCAACCTGGGCTCAGCTTTACTGGCCTATACCCTATGCCAGAAGACCGGAAAGGATTACCAGCAACTATTGCAGGAAATTATATTTGCGCCCTATGCCATGATGAATTCGACGACAAATCGTGAGGATATTGTAAACCCATTCGTAAAAGGACTTGATGCCAAGGGGAAGGAAACAGATCATTGGGATTTAGGAGCCATGGAAGGAGCCGGGAGCATTCTATCCACAGTTGAAGATTTGTCCAAATTTGCCTTGGCTCAGATGGATACAAGCCAATCTGTATTGGCGCTGACCAGGGTAAAAACGTTCAAAGTAAATGACAACATGGATATTGGATTAGGCTGGCATATCCTGCATGGGCCAAAGGGGACGAACAGGTATTGGCACAATGGGGGCACGGGAGGATATACGTCATCGATGGCGCTGGATATCGAGGGCCTGTCCGGGATAATCATCCTGAGCAATGTCTCTACCTTCAACCCCGATGCACGAAAATTGGATGAATTGTGTTTTGCATTGTTGAAAACTATTGGGAATTAGGAACGCGAATTTTGCGCAAAGAAAAGGGTATATATTTACATAAATTTATCTTGCCTGAATGCCTAATTAATTCTCCCAAGATCTTGGAATGTTGGGTGTTTGAAAAAGACCGAGGACCGAGGACGGGCGACCGACGACCTACGCCGGAGGCGTTGATCGTTGTACTTTTTCAAACAGACTAAACGCTAACCGATTCAAACCTACCTTCACGACGGTATGCAGGCTTTTAAACGCTTAACATTTCAACATTTTAACGCTTCAACGAAACAACGAAACAATGGAATAGCCTGCCTTGCTGCGCTTCGTCAGGCTGGCGAAACAACAAAATAACTCCCCCGTTCTATGTCCTCGGTCATCCTCTGTCTTCTGTCGTCGGTCCTCTTAAGCTTTCGTCTTTGAATTCACTCCACTGGTCGAAAAGGAAATGCACTTTTTCACCAAAAGACTGCAATTTTCCGATGAATTTATTCAACACGTGCTTATGAAATTTTATTTTACCCTACTACTGGCAGGAATCGTCACGCTGGCTCAAGCTCAGGGCGGCCGCATTAGTGGCTCGCTACGTAATGCCCTCTCCGAACCGTTGATCTTTGCAAATATTGGCCTCTTCAGCAAGGCAGACAGCGCCCTGGTAAAAGTGGAAACCAGCAACGAAAGTGGCCACTTCATTATGGAAAATATTCCGGCTGGTGATTACCATCTTTCCGCCACGTATATCGGCCTGCCGGAATTGGTGCGCAATACCATTCATCTGGACCCGGGACAGCAACTGGATCTCGGTCCATTGACGTTTCCCGAAGCAGCCCTTCAACTGGAGACGGCCATCGTCAAAGCGGACAGGCCGCTGGTTGAAATAAAACCTGATCGCACCGTATTTAATGTCCAGGGCACGATAAACAGTGCTGGCGCAGATGCACTCGCACTCCTGCGAAAAGCCCCTGGTGTGCTGGTTGACAATAATGACAATATCAGTGTACTAGGGCGTGCGGGTGTCCTCATTTATGTCGATGGAAAACAAATGCCTCTTCGCGGCGAGGACCTGACCAATTATCTCAGCAACCTGCAGGCCGAACAAATAGATCGTATCGATATCATCTCCAATCCCGGTGCGAAATACGATGCCGCCGGCAATGCTGGTATCATCGATATTAAATTAAAAAAAGATAAAAATCAGGGGGCAAATGGTTCGGTCAATGCCAATTATTCGCAGGGGAAATATGATCGCCAAAATGTGGGGGCCAGTGGCAATTATCGGAATAAACGCGTCAATGTTTTTGGCAATGGCAGCCTGTATCAGGGCGGGGGCTTCATGAATATTGATTTTGTAAGCACCCAAAATGCGATTTACCTCGACGAAATAAATCGGTTCACAAATCAGTGGGTGGGATATGACCTGCGACTGGGTACCGATTATTTTATTTCGCCAAAACAAACTCTTGGATTCCTGATCGGTGGGGGACAGAATTTTATGGAGCGCAACAGTCGCAACGTCGTCGAAATATCAAAGGAATTAACGCCCAATGTCATCGACAGTATCCTTGAGGCAAAAACTACCGGTGAGGATCAACGCGATCGAAATACGTACAACATGAATTACCGGTATGACAATGGCAAAAGCCGAATAATTAATATCGATGCGGATTATGGGAGATTTCGAAATCAAAGTGAACGGCTGCAACCCAATCAGTATTTTGATGGCAGCGGCGACAGTATGCTGTTGGCATCAACCAATCAATTTGATACGCCTGCCGATATCGATATCTATACACTCAAACTCGATTATGAGCAGGATGTATGGGGTGGGAAGTTAGGATCGGGCTTGAAGGGCAGCAGGGTGTCGACTGCAAATGATTTTTTAGTGTACGATGTGATTGATGGGCTTCCGGTCATAAATAATCGGACGTCCAACACCTTTGATTATGATGAGGATGTGTGCGCCGCTTATTTTAATTATGCCCGACCTATTTCTAAGACTTGGAGTTTCTCTTTGGGCCTTCGTGCGGAACAAACCATTGCATCGGGTAACCTGGTCGCCTTCCTGCCCGAATTGCAAGAGCCACGGGTCGAATTAAATTATCTCAACTGGTTTCCTTCTGCAGGTCTATCCTGGAAATTGACAGCTATGCAAACGCTTGCATTCAATTATGGACGCCGGATCAACAGACCGGATTATAATGTGCTGAACCCGTTTAATAATCAGCTCAGTCAGCTTTCATATGAAAAAGGGAACCCGTTCCTGAAACCGGAAATTGTAAATAATCTGGAATTTGGTTATACGCTGAACTACCGATATAATTTTAAACTGGCCTACAGCAAAACCACCGATCAGATCACCCGGCTTATGGGTCCGGATGAAACTGACCCGCGTGCAAATTTTATCACTCATGAAAATCTGGCTGAACAAACAGTTTGGAACCTAACCTTTAATGCGCCATTCGAGGTCGTAAAAGGCTGGAATGCTTTTGTGAATGTCAGCGGTTCACACCTCAACAATCAGGCTGATTATGGCAATGGCGCGG
>JBBQMA010000244.1:0-4924 GCA_038328415.1 Chitinophagales bacterium
TCCTGCCCAAACTAGGTCCATTCTTTAGGATTTAACAACGTTTCGCCCGGAGAAGGCTGCAAAGGGTATAATGGACTTAATTCCTAAGATTGCGTTTCCAGAAAATATAGATAATTGCCGTTATTATGATAATGGTAGACCCCCGTATTCTGAAAGGACATTGGCGGATCCTGCAATTGCCAGAAGTCAACAGGCTGACAGGTCAACCCATTAATCTGAACATCTGCTCCAATGGTCTCATGCCTGTCGCCCTGTCCGAAAAACGAAAAAAAACTACCTTCCCAATAACTATTGACCGGAAAACGGGATTGTGCGTTACCGCTTATTGGCTGCTGGATTACAACATAGGAGCAACATAACATGAGTAGTGCCTTGTACATATCGGTTGATTTAGTGGCAAATAACAGGACCAAGTTATTAAATAAATGAATCGCCACTTCGTAAATCAACCTTTGTCTCCACAGGCCGACTATGTCAACTATGCTCCTCAATCGATTTGAATACGAAGAAAGATAGCCAGGTTTGATCAAATGAATATGGATAAAACCAACGCATAAAATCTGCCAGCCCTTACCTCCCATCCAGCGGAAGTCATTAGCTTTGCACCCCACTACGGCCTCGTAGTTCAATGGATAGAATGTCAGATTCCGGTTCTGAAGGTTGCAGGTTCGAGTCCTGCCGGGGTCACCAGCACTTAGCTTCACCCGTTTTCAGGGTCTTAACCAACAATGTTACTAAAGAAAAAGCCCCGTCAGACGACAGGGCTTTTTTCTTTGTTTTGTTTTGCCCAAACGGGTTTTAATGTTGGACCATCAATTTGCGTGTAGCGAAGGCATTGCCGGTATAAATACGTAGTGTATAGGCACCATTCGACAGGTGCGAAGTCCGAAGCTGGAGCCATTGTTCCCCATGCAACGTGCCAAAAGACTCATGATAGACCGACTGGCCTAGAAGGTTGATCACCTCCATACGGACCGGCTGTGGGTCATTGAGATTCAGATTGACCGTTGTCATTTCATTGGCAGGGTTGGGATATACATCCAGGCTTGTTAAGGCAACTGGCTCCTCGTTCGAACTGGCCAGGCCATTAGCAATCGCCTCATCGAAGGTAAAGGTGTTCGCGTTGTTGATTCGGCCATTGGGCTGGATCAGCATACTGATCACATGCATGTTTTCGCGTTTCATATTGGCAGGTACGGTCCAGGTAAATGTATAAACATGGGATGAACCCAACTCAATAGGATTGGGAAGGCTGCCTGCCGTGCCGGCAAACCCGCCAAGGATAGCGCGTGCTACATGATCATATACCATAGCTGCTGCAGGTACAGGATTGGATAGTGTTTCATAACCTCCCATTACACCACTTCCGCCTCCGGCATAATAATTGGCCTGATTCCAGGCAGCACCGGTACCCGTAACGCCATCCTCCGTCAACACCACATTTAATCGCCAGTTACCGGCAACGGCTGTAACAAAATCAGCCGTTACAGACACCTTCAACTCGCCACTTATTTCATCATAAGAGGCGCCGTTGACCAGGGTCGCTACCGGTGCATTCACGATATAGTTGAACAAGCTTGTCTCCATTTGCGATGGATCCTGCACAATCGTCCTGTCAACAATTGCATTCGGATATCCTGTGAAGCCAGGGAAAGCACCCACACCCGCATCATAGGCTGCCACCACCATCGGATCGTTGTTATGAACGGCTACAGGAATGAAATATCCAGGATAATCATGTGCCATCGCATCCATAAACACTGCTCCGCGAGGGCACCAGCCACACCATGTGCCAGTAGCTTCCTCCGCAATGACGCGTTTATTGGGTGCCGGTATGACACCGGTAAGCGATAAATCTCTGGTATCGTTAGTCGCATTTTCATCTACACCACCATTGATATTGAGGATCGAAACGGTCACCTGACCAGCACCTTCCTGCACACTGATGCTCTCTGAATGGGTGAGTACATAATCCTGCCCGGTCAAAAGGTTCAGTCCGGTCAGCGTATCGATATAATTGTTGACACCGTCACTCCATTGCACATCTACCGATTCGATCGTTGTTAATCCCAGGTTGCGCAAGGTCACCGACAAGGGTTGTGTAGCCCCGGCAATAGATTTTGATTTTGTCTGAGCTGCATAAAGGGACAAATCCAGTCCGGGTTGAACAAATGGAACGTAGTCGTAAAAGACATCATCCACATAATACAAAGAAGTACCCGATGGATTTACCGGATACAAATTGATGGATGCTACACTGTTATTGGTATTCGAAAAGTTGGCAATTTCCTCTCCATCCAGGGTGATCTTCCAGACATTGTTTGTCAAGTCAAACACACACAGGATATCCATCCACTGACCATGTGTAAAAGGAGCAGATGCCTGGTTGATGCTCCCGGTGGTCACTTCAAACAAGCCTGTCGGACGCAGATAAACATCCATGGCCCATATCTGGCCCGGTGTAGCGTTGGCCTGAATATTAAAATAGGCGCCGGTGCCCGGACCGACATACATTTTCATGCCGTAGGTTAACGTGCCACTGGTGTACTTGGCACCGAACGGAAGGATGATATCCGTAGGTCCGCCGGAAGTGCTGCTACTGGCCAGTTTTAATGACTTTGTGCCGCTAAAGGCATAATCCGTGGAAACGCGCGCATCCTCCGTACCTCCCGGTGCATTGGACCAGGTTTTCCACAACGGGGATGATTGTGCGATAAACGCATTGGCATTATAAGCTTCAAAATCATCCGAAAAGATCTGGGCCTGAGTAACTCCCAAACCGGTTAAAAAAAGAGCAAAAAGAAGTAAAGTTTGTTTCATAATTCGAATTATACTTGGTTGAATGTCCAAATTTAATGTTTTATCGGAACTTTATAGGGCATTCACCATTTTTTGCATCTTATTTGGCAGTTTTTTTTCGATTAACTTTAGTTTTTACCATGCTGTTGTTGTTTATCGCTGTCTATTTGGCCTTAACTATCCTGCTTGGGTTATGGGCATCAAGGAAGGTTCATACCACGCGCGATTTTGTCTTAGCCGGCCGCAAGATGCCTATGTTGGTGGCTGCCTCCGCTCTCTTTGCAACGTGGTTTGGTTCGGAAACCATCCTCGGTGCTTCGGCAGAATTTATGGATGGCGGCTTGATTGCGGTGGTGGAAGATCCCTTCGGCGCAGCACTTTGCCTGATGCTGACCGGTGCGTTTTTCGCCCGAAAACTTTATCGTCAGAATATACTGACATTCAATGATTACTACCGAAACCGCTATGGTCCTGGGGTAGAACTTGTTTCCGCCCTTTTCATGATCCCCTCTTACTTTGGCTGGATCGCTGCACAATTAGTGGCCATGGCCATTATTCTCCAAAGTATTGCCGGTGTGCCTTTTCTTTTGGGTATTCTCATTTGTACGCTGGTCGTATTGACCTACACCTATATGGGCGGCATGTGGGCGGTATCGGTCACTGATTTTGTTCAGACCATCCTCATTGTCGTTGGTTTACTGTTTTTGCTGTATTCCCTATGGGATATGAGTGACGGCATTCGGCCTGTGTTGGCAGAACTCCCGGATGGGTTTTTTACATTTTATCCGGAAAAGAATTTCCTCTCCTGGTCCCATTATCTGGCTGCTTGGATAACTATCGGCCTGGGATCAATACCCCAACAGGACATCTTCCAGCGGGTGATGTCTGCTAGGAGCGAAAAAGCCTCCGTTTCAGCCTCCTGGGTAGGTGGCTTTCTTTATCTCAGTGTGGGCATGCTCCCATTGGTCATTGTGTCATTTGGCAGGCAATTGTACCCGGAAATGCCCGTCGGAGATGGTCAGTTTTTTTTGCCGGAACTCGTACTTCAACACGGCACTATGCCCATGCAGGTGCTGTTTTTTGGCGCACTCCTTTCGGCCATTCTCAGTACCACAAGCGGAGCTATGCTGGCGCCTGCTACGGTTTTGGGTGAAAATATCATTCGTCCCCGCATGAAAAATTTAAGTGATGCGCGGGTCCTTCAGATCATCCGCTATTCGGTGGTCGGCGTTGCGCTTTGTTCGGCTTTGATGGCCACTTGGAAATCAAATATTTATGACCTAGTTGCCCAGTCCTCCGCCTTGAGCCTTGTATCCTTGTTTGTACCACTCGCGGCCGGTTTTTACTGGAAGCGCGCAAAAGCCGAAGGGGCCATGTTGTCCATGTTAGGCGGGATGGTTGTTTGGCTGGCCTGTTCGTTTATGGATACCAGTTATCCGCCCTTATTATTTGGCCTTGCTGCCAGCATTGCAGGTATGGTGATTGGTTCGCTTTGGGTTTTCCGTGGCGACACGAAAGAGCAGGAAATGCCGTCCCTGTGATGGGACTATTGGTGTTGGTTTAGATGAAATGTTCCTCCCTATCGGGAAATGTGTACCTCTCTAAAGAGATCGTACCGATCCAATACACGTGATTTCTGCTGGTTGACCCGCACAATTCGCGCGAATTGTGCGGGTTTGGAGGATAAATACCCAAAATGAGGAGGTAGGTGTAGCTAACGAATCGATTACCTTTGGCGCTCTCAAAGGACCCTCTGTTATGCATATTAATAGCCCCAATAAACCTGTTATCCCTTTCCACGTCAATAACTCCTCAACTTCTAAACGCTTAACATTTCAACGATTCAACATTTCAACTCCTAACCTCATCAACTCATAGATGAACCGCAAAGGCGCTAAGAAAGTGAAACCTCCTAAACGCTTAACATTTCAACGAATCAACTCATAACCTTCTCTCTCATAACCTCATAACCTCCAACAATGCAATTCCGTCAGCCCATATCCGTTCGTGACATCGCCCACCTCACCAACACCCGTATCATCGGGGATCCGGAATTTATGTGCACCGGTATCAACGAGATCCATAAAGTTATGCCCGGCGATATCCTGTTTGTGGATGTTGCCAA
>JBBQMA010000245.1:0-4914 GCA_038328415.1 Chitinophagales bacterium
CTAAGCTTTCGATACATCCGCCAAAGCCGCCAGAGTGCGCTCAGATCTTTCAGCGGATTGACACTGTATGTCGAGAAGGGAAGGGGCTGCAAATGGACGCCTTCCCTTAACAGCAGGTATGCAAAGGCGTCCATTGGAGCCAACACGGTGACCTGATACCCTTCCTTTTGCAATCGGTGAATCAGGCCCAGCCGAAACTGATATACACTCAGCATGTGATTGGCCACAATACCGATATGCTTTCGCCCGGCCAGTGGTTGTGCTTTCACTTGATTCATAGAAAGCACCAAAGGTAAGCCCTCATTTCCGCTTCTTGAATTGCAGGATAAAAGTTTTACATTCCCTTTACAATAGGAAATACTATCGAGAGCATATCAGTGTATACAGGCCTAGCGGATTAATGTTTGGAAACCGGAAACTCGTTTTTCGGTTGGGTGGCGTTCGGCGAATTTTGGGGGATATATTCAGGAACCAAGACCTGCATTTTTTGGATCAGCATATTCTTAGGTGCGCCATCCATCGCCATGTTCACGAGACGTTGTATTTTGGGAAATTGCTCTTCATACACTTGAGAGCGAACGTCTGCCTTCAGAATTTTCGGGTGATGTGTTGGTTTAAGGCCTTCTCCTGTGGCTAAAATTTCTTCATGCAGCTTTTCACCTGGTCGCAGACCGGAGATCACAATCGGAACATCCTGGCCTGGAATTAATCCAGCCATACGGATCATCTTGTTGGCCAGATCCAGAATGCGCACCGGCTCACCCATGTCAAACACGAGTATTTCGCCTCCTTGTCCCAGGACGCCGGCTTCGAGTACCAGTTGGCAAGCCTCCGGGATAGTCATGAAAAAGCGGGTGACATCCGGGTGGGTGACTTCGATGGGTTGACGATTGCGGATCTTCTCCTGGAAGATAGGAACGACCGATCCATTGGATCCTAGGACGTTGCCAAACCGCGTGGTGATAAATTGGGTCTTGTTGCCCGGAATACTATCTAAGGCCTGGACATACATTTCGGCGATGCGCTTGGAGGCACCCATGACATTACTTGGATTGACCACTTTGTCCGTGGAGATCATCACAAATTTTTCGACGCCATACCGGGTAGCAAGGTCCGCCACAATGCGTGTGCCGAGGACATTGGTCTTGATGGCTTCTGCGGGATAGGCCTCCATCACGGGCACATGTTTGTAGGCTGCAGCATGGAACACGACCGTAGGCTGGTACGTCGAGTATAGTTGCTCCATCAGGCGTTCATCCTGAATGCTACCGATTACAGGCCTGAAGGCATTGCCTCGTCCTAAGGATAAGTCAAACTCGGCAAGGGGTGTTTCTGCATGGTCAAGGCCAATGATCTTTGCCGGATGATAAGTTAATAATTGCCGGACGATCTCACTGCCGATGGAGCCGGCGCAACCTGTGACGAGGATAACACGGTCCTTTAGCGATTTTTGAATTTTTTCAACATCCAGATGGATCGGGGGGCGGTTCAATAAGTCATCATAGTTGATATCCCTTAACTGACCGAGGGACAGGTCCCCGTTGAACCAGGTTTCAGCCGTCGGTATTTTAAGGACCCTCACATTTTCATCCAGGCAATGGGTAATGAAGTCAAGCCGGTTTTCTTCGCTTATATTATTTATGCCAAGGATGGCCACTTGCACATGTTGTTGATGTATGATGTCCGGAAATGCCTTTTGACGGTCGTAGATCCGGATGCCGTTGAGTTTCTGATTGTGCAATCGCGGGTTATCATCAACAAACGCCACGATTTTATACGGATGGTTATGATTGTTGCGCAACACCCGTTCGATCATGGCGCCAAGTTCACCTGCGCCATAAATAATTGTATTCGTTCGCGCATTTGTGCTCTCCTTGCGATTGCGTGAAAACAAGTCTGCCGCCATGCGTAAAAATACCCTGAAGCCACCCATGAGGATCAGCAGGATAAGAAAGTCCACAAGAATGAGTGCTTTAAAACGCCGCTCCGGAAAAACGTCCGGCCAAAGCTGGACCATCATCAGAAAGGAAAGAGAGGCCCCTAAAGCAGCATATACGACGTTGCGCAAGTCCTTTTCCCCAATAAACCGAATGATCAGATTGTTGGTCTGAAATATGATGGACGAAATGATGCGAAATCCAAGTAATAAGCTAATTCCCGTGACAATACTCTTCCAATGAGCAGCCAGGTCAAACTCAAAAACCAACAAACAGGCCGTGATAAAGGAAACAAGGGCAAATACGATGTCAACAACAAACAATCCGATGCGGGAAACTCTCCCGGAAAGTGCTAATAACCTATGATAAATAGTTGTAGAATTCATTATACTCGAAAAATCTAATGTAAAAACGCAGGCTTATAAAGAATACATCAGAATAAGTCTATTCAAAACA
Source organism: Chitinophagales bacterium (assembly GCA_038328415.1). Classification (GTDB taxonomy): domain Bacteria; phylum Bacteroidota; class Bacteroidia; order Chitinophagales; family Saprospiraceae; genus JAGNXB01. The sequence continues at coordinate 2,394 of JBBQMA010000245.1, forward strand.
GGTTATCACTAACAACTACTAAACATGTAACCAAATAAATAATTGTAACCGTTTACTATAAATATAATCGTACAAATTTATTTAAAATACATTTTTAAAGCAATATTTGTTCACCACTGGCCTTCTTTAAATTTTTCGAATTGAAATTGTGGTTTGTTGAAGTCCTTTTGTTTGTTCATTTCGATGGGTATTCTAAGGCCAGTTCTATAAAGCCATGAAAGCGCAAAAGTGAAAACTCGTATAATGGAGCACCAGTCCGCCACAGGAAAGTCGTAGAAATGCAGCTCCGTGAGTGCTGCGTTGCATCGTAGAAAAGCTTTGGTGATAGTGCTATGTAAAATCGTAGAAGACGTTAGGTCCGCGGAGTTTCCCGGAGGCCGGATGTCAAGTCTTTCGCAGGATAGTTGATTAGAATAATCAACCTTAATGCTTAACTTAGAGACACACATTATTGAACATTGCTAAGCAAATCGCTCTTCTCCGATGCTACGATCCGCCTTAGCGGAACACCTCTACGATGCTACGATCTGCCGCAGGCGGATCAAATCTACGACCTGCAGGCAGGTTCTACCACTCCACTCACAACGCACGCTTACCCCTTCTTAAATTCCTCCCAAGTCCTCATCTTCAGCGGCGGCATACCCTTTTTATTGACTTTAGGAACCATCGCAGCCGCCTTGTCCCGATAGCCAGCGAAAATGTGCTGGTTCACAGCCATGCGTACATCCAATAATTGAGCGGTTCGCTTTTGGCCATTGGATGGCTCCCCCGGATACCCGCTGATCTGCAGGTAAAGCGTTGAGATCTCCTCCCGGAGGGCTTCATTTTCCGCCACATAGCCATCACCATCCATGGCGACTAGCGAGTCGCGCCAGGTCTGAATACCTGCTGCCAATGTTTTAAGAGCCTGTTGGTCCTTTTTGCTTTTCACCTTGCCAGAAAGGCTATCCGCCCAGGTATAGATATCGGTTGCAGCGTAATATATATAACCCAACTGCTCACTTTGATCGTAAAGACGCTTCAAAATTTCCGATTGGACTTTTCGGGCCTCGGCAGGGAAATATCGGGCGGCTTCTTCTTCAAGCTCGATCCGCGTTTCATAAACGTCCTTGCCTTTAACAACCCTCACAGTGTAAGTACCTTCCCCAAGCGAAGGTGTTGACATCGACCCAAATATCGCCATCCGGTTATTGCTCGGCGCTACCTTAGGCATAGGATACCGCACGGGCAGTTCCACAATATTCATTCCGGCACTTTTCCCGGCCGGCAATTCCTGGATGACCTTTCCGTCCAAGCCAACCACCTCAATGTGCATTTTGCCAAAGGTGTGGCGCTTTTTCATAAAATAAGCAATTTGAGCATTTCCCGAAGGATTGCCGGCTACAAAATTGCCGGCACCACCAAACCAGCTTCCTCCCCTCCCCAATTTAATCTCTGTTTTACCCATTTCAAGAAAATGGAAATCCTTGTTGGCGATTTGAGCATTCATTTGTCGTAATGGTCGCAAATCATCAATTAAATATATGCCCCGACCATGGGTTGCAATGGCTAAGGCATGATCCCGCTCCTGGATGGCAAGCCATCTTACTGACGCCCGTGGTAGATTATTATTAAACCGTTGCCAGGATAACCCACCATCCAAGGTGATAAAAAGGCCTTGCTCGGTACCTAAAAACAGCAAATTCTGATTCACCACATCCTGCAAAATAAACCACGCATACCCTTCCACGTCCTTTGTTGCCAAAGAGACCCATGTTTTGCCCAAATCGGTTGTTTTAAACACATAACTTGTGGTATCGCCCTGTGTATGGCCATCAAACGTGGCATAAGCCGACGTTGCATCAAAGCGGTCAGGCGCTACACTGGTGCACCAGGTATATGCCGGTAGCCCGGGGATATTGAGGGCTGTATTGATCCAGGATTTCCCACCATTTGCAGTGACCTGGAGGTTGCCATCATCCGTTCCGGCCCAAATGATCTGATCATCCTTGGCGCTCTCGGCGATGCACACGATGGTTGTATTGTTTTCGGCGGTTGAATTATCAAGCGATAATCCACCACTCACTTTCTGACGTTGCCGTTTTGGATCATTTGAGGTGAGATCCGGTGATATTTTCGCCCAGGAGTTGCCTCTGTCCTCAGACCGGAATAGAAACTGCGCCGCGAAATACAAACGCTCGGGATGGGTGGGCGATAAAGCAATAGGACTACTCCAGTTAAAGCGATACGGGGGCTCACCCTCTCCAGGCATGGGTTTGATTAATTTGGCCTGCCCGGAATTTAGTTCTATGCGGGAAAGATTGCCGCCTTGTGATTCGCCATAGACCACTTCCTTTTCAGCCTTGTGGCGCAACACCTGAAAGCCATCGCCTCCTAATAGAAATGTCCAATCACTGTTTTTTATCCCGCCCGGATTGCTGGATGGACCTTTCCATGTACCATTATCTTGTAGCCCTCCATAGACATTGAAGGGAACCTCATCGTCCACACTGACCTGGTAAAATTGTGAAACAGGTAGATT
>JBBQMA010000246.1:0-4911 GCA_038328415.1 Chitinophagales bacterium
CCTCCGCCTAAACCACTCAAATCTGCTTCAAGAGAGGCTACAATGTCACCCGAACCGGCAGGCGTAATATCCAGGATATACGCATCAGCAGGCACAGAAAGATATCCCTGAAACGCTGAAAAAGCAATATTGCTCACTAGCTTACCTACGCCACGGGCAGTGATATCCACGGCCGGAGCATCCGGTGCACCATGGAACGCCAGTAAATTGACACTTCCAACCGTCCCGGATTCCTGACCCATGTCAAAAATTTCAAGGTTGAAAGGCGTAGCCAAATCGCCAACAATACCGTTGGCCATCAATACATAGGTAGAACCATTTGTCAGGGTCACCGGAAAAGTAGCGAAGATATCTGCAGGTGATGAACTGGGAGATGGTGCAATGCCTATTTCCAGCAGTACTCCTGAGGGTACATCAATAAACGGTGAAGCTTCTCTGAACTCAAAATCAGTCAGAAAGGGGACGCCGTTAACCCAAATATCCACCGTAGGGGATGGGCTGTTGTGTATAGCCTGAAGCCTGGCTGATTGGGCCATTGCCCCAAGGCTAAAGACTAAAAACAATAACAATAGTTTAAACTTTCTCATGTGTGAGGGTTTTAGTTAGATATAGGCAAGTAATAACTATTAGATTCATTTTGTTTAACAGATGGCATTAAAATATTCTAATTTCATAAACAAAAACCTCATATCTTCAGTCACTGGCTCATCCTATCTTACCTATTTATCCCCATTAATCCAAGTAAGTAGTTGAATAACAGCAATGAATAGGTTACAACGGCTGGTGGTAGTATTTTGGGAATGAAAAAAGGTAAATTTTGCCCACTGGGAGCAACTTCCCGGCCCGGCGCACCTGAAATGGACCAATCATTTGATCAAATGTATGGGCCCAACTGAGCTAAAGGCAGATTTTATAAATTCTACTGGAACGTCACTGGCTAAGCCAACAGGTGACACTCGTATGAACAACTTATTGTTGATATACTTAGGCATTGTGGCAAGCAGGTGAGACACCGGCGAGATACGTACGTATAAGTGAGACGCTCTACAAACACCTATCGAATTGCGAGGCTTACCTGTGTCAACCACTATGTTTCCTCAAAAGGAATCCCGCCAATAGGAAAAATATACCCTATTGCAAGCAGGATCAAGCGGTCCTGAAATTGTTAAAACTGCTTACCTTGCGAACAAATAGTGGTGTCCATTTTGAACATCAACTTAAGATAATTTCCCACTAAAACGGAAAAATTATCAGCAATTAAATTCAAACAAATGCTCAAGTCATATATACTGAAAGTCGCCAATCATTTAGGATACGAAATAAAAAAACGACATGATCCTATCATGGATGCCGATAGTGAATTCATGAGGATTTATAACCATTGCAAGCCGTTTACCATGACCTCGAAGGAGCGGATGTATGCCTTATATAAAGCTGTGAGTTACGTTACCGAAGCGGGTATTCCCGGGGATCTGGTCGAGTGCGGAGTATGGAAGGGCGGCAGTGCCATGCTGATGGCCATGATGTCGGAACGAAAAATCTTCCTCTACGACACCTTTGAAGGTATGACCGAACCGGGCGTACATGATTATAGTATTGCCGGCAACGACGCTGTTGCAGAAGGCATGTCCAGTGCTTCTTTGGAATTGGTGAAATCCAATGTGCAAAGCCCGAATGCTGTTTTCGTCCGGGGTAAGGTTGAAGATACCATCCCGGCCACAGTTCCTGATCAAATAGCATTACTGCGTCTGGACACGGATTGGTATGAATCCACTAAACACGAACTGACCCATTTATTTCCACTTTTGTCTAAAGGAGGCGTTATCATCATTGACGACTATGGTCATTACGCAGGAGCCAAAAAAGCCGTAGACGAATATTTTGCAGACAAACCAATCCTTCTGAACCGGATCGATTACACGGGGCGTATAGGACAGAAATAAATAACCAGATTTGTGAAAATAGAATCCGATTATTCGGGTTTTTTAAATGCCGTATTCGTTAAAAAGTCGTCGTCAGTCAGGGTATGCAGGAATGCAATAAGATCTGATTTTTCCTGAGCAGTCAATCCTAGTCCACCGGGCTGTAAATTATATTGTAAAATAAAGTTAACCGTAGCAGCATTTTTTACCCCTATATTATAATGATCAATGACATCTTCCAGTGTTGCGAATCGGCCATCGTGCATATAAGGACCTGATCTGGCAATATTTCGCAAACTGGGTACCTTGAATTTAGCGCGATCGCCAGGATTATTCGTAACCATCATCCTGCCATTGTCCGTTATTTCTGCATCGTTATCCAATCCATTATTCATGTACTCATCATTGGTGAAATTATGACCTCCATGGCAATGAAAACATTCCGCTCCTCTGCCTATCCCATTCGGATCAAATTCGGCAAAAAATAATTTTCTACCATTTTCTTCTGAGGGTGTCAGCATAACTTCATTGCGCAGCCACCGATCATATTTAGAATTATTGGAGACCATGGTGAACATGAATTGTTCCAAAGCCAAACCCATTCGTTCTGGCGTTATTTGGTCATCTCCAAACGCGCGTATAAACTGATCGCGGTACTTTTTATTAGCTTGTAACTTAGCTATTGCGCCTGGCAAGGTTTCATTCATTTCCAGCGGATCCTGGATAGGCTTAAGTGATTGCGCCCTGACACTGGGAGAACGGCCATCCCAAAACAAACCGTTATAGTGCCATGCCAGATTCATGACCGGCATGGCTTGACGCTTGCCTTCCAGCCCCTCAACGCCAATGCTCAGTTTACGTATATCTGAAAAGGCATCTGCCTGGATGTGACAATCTGCGCATGCCTGACTGCGGTCACGTGACAAATCCTTCTCGTAAAAAAGCATTCGCCCAAGTTTGACACCGGAAACGGTCAGTGGGTTATCCGCCGGCAATAAGGGATCAGGAAAATCCCCAACCTCCAAAATAAAAGGAGTCGGATCAAAATCAACAGGTTGATCGGCTTCAGGACGACAAGCTGTGTTGAACAGAACGGCCATTGAAAAATAAAATAATCCTGAATACTTCATATGATTTTATTCTATGTTAAACTTGCTATTTGTTAGAAACGCCTGATCGGTAAGACTCTCCAGAAAATGGATTAAATCCTGTCTTTCCATCATGTTCAATACAATCGGTTTGATGAGAGGACTTTTATTGGCATGCTGTGTTCCACCGCTCACATAATGCTCAATCACTTCTTCAAGCGTAACCAGGCTGCCATCATGCATGTAGGGGGCAGTTACTGCCACGTTTCGCAAGCTGGGTATTTTGAATGAAGCCCTGTCCCCATCCAAACCAGTTAATCTAATTCTACCTGAATCGGGATAAACCTCATATAACCCATTATTAGTGTAATCCTGATTCGTAAATAAAAAACCGCTGTGGCATTGACTACATGCCAGCCGCTCACTGGTAAAAAGCTGAAATCCGCGTTTTGAGGAAGCCGTCATATACCATGGATTGCCTTTATAAAACCATTTATCGAAATCGGAATCACCGCTTATAAGGGAACGTTCGAATGCCGCAATAGCCCGTGTGATCACCCATGGATCAGGGTCACGACCATAGGCCTTGTTAGCCAATTCCCTATATACAGGATTCGCTGAGATCTTTTTCGCTATCATCAGGAGATCTGAATCAAATTCATTGTGTTCCTGAACAGGAACAAGCACCTGCATTTCCAACGTTGGGACGCCGCCCTCCCGCAACAATACCCGCTGATAACCAACATTGGCTAATGAAGGTGTATTCCTGGCTCCCATCCGGTTTTTCACACCTAAGCTTACCTTAAGGGTATCGGAAAATGCAAAACCTGGAAGATGACAGCTCCCACAGGAAATTGTACTGTCTGAAGAAAGTACAGGATCAAAAAAAAGCTTTTTGCCTAGTTCAATGCGTATTGGATCAAATTGATTTTCCAAAGGAATTTCCATGGCTGGAAAGCCTCTGGGATAACTGTATCCCAGCGTGATGGGTAATTCCGTTTTTTGACACGATGTGCCTTGAAATAGTAAAAAAAGAAAAACGCCGATCCTTAAAAAACGATACATCATCGCACAATAAAAGAATTCCTTGCTATCAAACGGCCCTGATCGTATATAGCGTAAAAATAGGTTCCGGAAGTCCAGTCACCTGTACTCATTTCTACAGTACCTTTTGAAGGCACCTGAGGCACCTGGTTAATCGTTTGTCCTGTTACGTCCACAATACGGATATCCACACGGTCAGCAATAATGTTCAAATCATGTGATAAGATGACTGTTCCGATAACCGGATTAGGCGTTGCTTTTAAGGATGCGGATTGAAGGATGAGCTCCTCGTTTGAAGAAAGTTGGGGCATGGCGATAAATCCCTTTTTGACTCCATTCTCCAGCATCTGACCATTTTGAGAATCGCTCCCGTGATGAATAAGATTACCCACTAAAGGCATTCCATCGAAGAGTTTGGCATAATCAAGTGAACACTCTACCTGCAACACACCATTGGCAGCCGATACAGAACCTGTCAAATTGATCGTTTTATAAAGATTATCACCAAGATTATGATATTGAAATAATGATTCCGGAATGCCGTCGTTATTGTTGTCCACATAGCCTTCAATAGCCATGAACCGATAACCCGCAGTCCATCCCCAATGCATGGAGGGATCCTGCAACCCTAGTGGATGTCCTAAGGGATATCCTGTCGGGTCCAGATGATTATGCGCCGCATCTACGCCCAAATGCATTTTAATGCCATTCACTTGATTGACATTTACATCACCCAACGTCCAAATCTTTTCCGGTTCGTTTGCTTTAGCGAGGATGTATTGGTCTGTCAGTGCTATTGAAGCGCCATTCTCATCAATAAGTGAAATTTCAGCCAGATAAAATTCAGCCCTGGACCC
>JBBQMA010000247.1:0-4900 GCA_038328415.1 Chitinophagales bacterium
ATTGGGAGCCATCGCCAAAGTAGCCCGATACACGGGCTTTTAGCGGCAGTAGTAATTTAGGCAGTGCCCCGCCATCTGCGCTGAGAACAATACCGATACGCACAATAGCCAAAGGGTATCCGTCCCGTTCAAACCCTGCCGCTGCCTCCTCCCAATGCATACAGGTCGTGGCAAGGAAGGAATCCGATGCGCCCGGTGCAGAAGATTCATTTACCCATTCATCGCCCCGGTTTCCATAATAGCCGGTAGCCGAAGCAGTAAGGACCATCTTAGGACGGGCGCCCGTTTCACGCACAGCTTTTAACAAGGTCTTGAGGCTATTCACCCGGCTTGAGATAATCTCTTCCCGCCGTGCGGTGGTCCAGGTTTTATCCGCTATACCGGCACCAGCCAGATTGAGAATGTAGTCGACTTCGATGAATGCTCGTGGATCGTATTTGCCAGTAGCGGGATCCCACACAAACTGCGTATGCCCATCCACTGTACCAGCCGTTCTTGAAAGCAATCTTATATCAGAAAACCGATGGCCCTCCTGCGCAATAAATTGTTTTCCGAGCATCCCCGTGCCACCTGCAATAAGAAGACATCCCATGACTTTATTCTTTTACCTAAAACCCCTTTACCTCATGAATTGTTTGACATGCGCTGAAACAATCGATATGAATATAAGTTATGAGGGGATGTGGTTATTCGTTGAAGCGTTGAAATGTTTAGAGTTTAGAGTTTAGAAGTTTAGGGTTTAGAGGTCCTGGTTATTCGTTGAAGCGTTGAAATGTTTAGTATTTAGAAGTTTCGGAGGTTTTCCTAACTTGGACTTAGGATTTTAATCTGGGCCCCTCAGAAAGGCAGGTTCTGACATTTCTTAGCTTTAGCCTTTGCCTCCAAGACAATCCGCAGTCTCCGTTTCGTTGGCTGATGCAAAAAGTGTATTTTTACAGTCTTACTATCCCTCCCATGACAAACCGAATCCTCCTTTTCATAGCTCCGTTGTTACTTTTTCTCTCCTGTAAATCCGACCGGGATCCGTCAAGAGGTGATTTCGAAATTGTGGCCAGGATGGATGCCGACCCGGATCGCCTCCACCCGATGCTTACCACAGTAGGCTACGCAACAGATATATTGCGGCTGACCCATTTCCCCTTGCTGGAATACCACCCCATCACCCTGGAGCTCCAGCCTCTCATCGCCACCCAATTACCGACCGTTACACGGATTGATACAGGTGCCCTGGCAGGCGGACAAGCCTTTGCCTATGAAATACGCCCGGAAGCGACATGGGATGACGGCACACCCATCACCGCCACAGATTACATCTTTACGCTGAAAGCCGCATTTCATCCCCTGGTAAAAGCCAATGCCTGGCGTGGATTTTTATCGCTCATTAAGGATGTCATTGTAGATCCGGCTAATCCGAAAAAATTCACCGTACTCACCGGCGACGATTATTTTCTTTCGCTACCAGTAACGGGCAATTTCAATATTTATCCCAAACACAAGTACGATCCGAATGGATTCATGGATCATGTCACGCTCGCCCAAATGGGTGATCCGGTTATAGCCGACAGCCTGGTGCTGGCCGATGAACGGCTTGTCGAGTTTGCTACCCTCTTCACTACAGATCAATACGGTAGGGACACAGCATCTGTCAGCGGCTCCGGCCCCTACCGACTATCATCCTGGACGACGGGAGAAGAGATCCTGCTGGAACGCAAAACAAATTGGTGGGGTGATCATGTCGAAAATAGTAATGAACAATTCACCGCACGACCGGCACGGATACGGTATAAAATCATTCCGGATGATCAGGCTGCGCTGACCTTGTTGCGGGATGGTGGCCTGGACGTGATGAGTGGCGTTTCCCCCAACCTTTTTGCAGGCATAAAAAAAGACAGTTTGGCCGGTAAGGCGTATGAAACGCACCTCGCCGTTTTTATGAAATACGTATCGCTGGCCTTTAATAAACACAACCCCAACTTGGCCGACCTGCGGACAAGAAATGCCATTGCCCATGTAATCGACATGGACGAGGCGATTAAAACGATCATGCTGGAAATGGGCGAACGCATTATCGGTCCGTTCCATCCTTCCAAGCCCTATTACAACAAGTCCCTTAAACCGATACCATTTGATCCTGCCAAAGCACGTCGATTGCTAAAGGATGCCGGCTGGGCCGATTCGAACGGCGATGGAACAGTGGACCGCCAGATAGATGGTAAAAAAGTAGAATTACAGCTCACACTTTTGATCAGTCCGGGTAGCGATGTAGGGCAAAACATTGGACTGCTTCTTCAAAAGGGCGGAAAGGAAGCGGGCATAGATATTAATGTGGAAACAAAAGATTTCAAACTTATCCTGGGTGATATGGCCCAAAAGACCTATGACATGACTATCGTCAGCCCGCGTCAATCGCCGGCAGATGATGATCCATATCAAGCCTGGCATTCGGATTCTGATCGCCCGGATGGCTCCAACCGGGTCGGTTATAACAGCGCTGTTGCGGATAGTCTGATACTCGCCATCCGCGATGAAACGGATACCAACAAACGGTATGGATTATACAAAACATTTCAGCAGGTCATCTATCAGGATCAACCTGCCGTATTTCTGTATGCGCCAAAAGAACCGGTCATTTGCCGTAAGGCCGTTAAGGGTATGACACCATCGCCAATGCGGCCAGGATATTATCTGCCATTTCTATACCTTTAGCCACGATATTTCGGCCAAACCGGCATCCCGAAATCATGCGAAAATATATTATCAGGCGGTTGCTTTTAATGATTCCGACATTGGTGTTGGTATCCATTCTGGCATTTATGTTGCAGGAGGCAGCCCCCGGTGACCCTGTAAAACAATACCTTAAAGACACAGGTCCTGACCAACAGGAAAGTATCCTTGATCAGCGCGTGCGACAGGCAACTTACCAAAGGGCTGTCCGTGAACTGGGTGTCGATCTCCCAGCCTTTTATTTTGCTATTCACGCCGCTTCCCTGCCTGACACCTTGCATCAGATACTCCCTTTGACGGTCAGGAAGGTTTATGCCAACTGGTGCCGCAGCACCGGCAATCCTGACCTGGTGCAGGGTTGGTTCAGGCAGATCCGCTTACTGGAGGATACACTAGCCTTAGCAAATCTAACAATAGGTATTTCATCATCAAGTGCAATGCGCCGGATGGCTGCCCAATTACCCCTTCAGGAGGATATCACCGGTGCCCGAAATGTAATGGAATCCTGGCCTGACACCATCTATCCACAGTTGCGCAAGGACTGCGTTGCAACACTTGCAGCTACCGAAGTAGGAAGCCCTTGGCGGAATTGGATACCGCGACTGGTCTGGTATGGCACACCCAACCGCTATCATCGATGGATGTCAGGCTTATTCAGTACCGGGAGCCAGCGCTCCTGGGTCGATGGTCAGCCGATATGGCGCAAAATAGGACAAGCGGCACGATGGACGTTGATTATGAATGGGCTGGCGATACTCTTAGCTTATGGCATCAGCATACCCCTGGGTGTATGGCTGGCCGGTAAAGCAGGCAGCCGGAGCGACCAATGGATCACTTTCTTTATCTATGCACTTTATGCCATCCCTGGTTTTTGGCTGGGGACATTGTTGCTCATCTTTTTCACGACACCTACTTATGGCATGGATTTTTTTCCATCGATCGGGCTCGGCGACATACCCCCCGGGACGAGCTTCTGGGAAACATTTAGCATCCGTGCGAGCCACCTGTTTTTACCCGTTTTTTGCCTTACCTACGGATCAGTGGCATATCTCACCCGTCAGATGCGCAATGCCATGGTCCAGGAACTCAAAAAGGATTATATCCGCACGGCGTGGAGTAAAGGGCTGAGTCCGCATAGGGTACTATGGGGACATGCCTTTCGCAATGCGCTTTTTCCTATGATTACATTGTTTGCACAAATTCTCCCGGCAGCTTTGGCCGGCTCCGTAGCGATAGAAGTCATTTTTAATATACCCGGCATGGGAAGGCTCACCTATGCAGGTATACTCAATCAGGATTGGCCCCTCGTATACGGCATACTTTTCCTTGCAGCAATCCTCACGCTGGCGGGGTCCCTGATAGCCGACTTACTTTATAGCCTGGCTAATCCGCGTGTTCGCTTGGGGAATTGAATGAGGATTTCCCACGCTTTCCTACCTTTGATGCCATGAATATAACCGTGGCGATGATCGCCCAATTTGTACAAGGGGAAGTAGAGGGTGATCCCAACCTCCAGATTACCGGACCTGCCCGAATCGAAGACGGCCAACCCGGCACGATTTCCTTTTTAGCTGATGTGCGGTATGAGGAACATGCCTACACAACAGAGGCCTCTGCCTTGCTGGTCGACCGGGCGTTTCAACCCAAAGCACCAATCAGTGCTACCTTAATTCGTGTAGATAATGTGCGCCAGGCCGTGGCTCAATTACTGAGCCAGTTTGACCAGAAGCCCAAGGCTGAAGGGGTCGTATCCACGCATGCATGCGTCGATGCTTCGGCTCGTTTGGGCGAGGGTGTACAGGTCGGTCGTTTCACGATTATTGAAAAAGAGGTGCAAATTGGCCAGGGTAGCTATATCCACGACCAGGTCTATATTGGACCGGGGGTGCAATTGGGAATACATTGTGTTATTTATCCGGGTGTGCGGATTTACAAAGATTGTGTTTTGGGGGATGATTGTGTTATCCACAGTAATACGGTCATCGGTGCGGATGGCTTTGGATTTGCTCCGCAAGCTGACGGTTCCTATGTAAAAATTCCGCAGGTCGGAAGAGTGACCATTGGCAACAAGGTGGAGATTGGGGCTAATTGCACCATCGACCGCGCCACCATGGGCGAGACGGTTATTGAGGAAGGGGTTAAACTGGATAATCTGATTCATATTGCCCACAATGTG
>JBBQMA010000248.1:0-4898 GCA_038328415.1 Chitinophagales bacterium
TTTCTGGGTTACCAAAGCGACTCCAGTCAATGACCCCTTCTTGTCCCTGCCATGTTGATAAGGCCGGGTAATATCGTCCCGTAGTTTTAAGAATCAATATAGAATCAAGTTTTCTTTGAGCCATCAGATCAACTGGATCAAAAATCAAAACAAGACCTTGTGTGTCTCGGCCAAATCGTCCTTTCCTTGGATCTGCATACCATGAAATGCCTGACGATGAGTACCTTAGCGCATTTTTTGTAAAAAATCCTTCTGAGAATTCTAGAAAATCCTTAGCCGGTTTAAGCTTTCGTTTTTCAATACTCTTTAGCTCCTGGGTGTACACTTTTAACCACTCCGCAAAGCGGTCTGCAGCTATTCCGCCATTAATGATGCCATCTATTACACCAAGCCAGGACTCAAAATAGGGACTGGCCGTCATGCCGGTTTCACGCATTAGGACAGCCTGCTCATGCATAAGTAACATTTGATCTGACGTGATCACACCCTGTTTGGCCCTTTTTTCAAAATCCTTGAATAGATTATCCAACTCTTTTCTGCCTGATGCTTTCAGAAACGTTTCCAGCTCTTTTAAGAATAAGCCGGGATCATTCGTAAACCCTGGCTGTTGACCTTGCAAAACGATTTGGCCTCCAAGAATAAAGGCTATTAAAAGAAAAATGATATTTCCTAATTTCATCATTCGTTGGTTTTTGTCCACCATAAAGAAACCCAATCTTCACACTGGGTCTGATTCGTAAGATTCCATCCTAGTGCTGTTCCAGCAGTCGTCATTGCTTCGACATCTTGTATTAGGAAACCACTCAGACCGATATGTGCACCTAAACAAAGATGCTCGTTCAACGTTGGAAGATCTGCTAATAATACATTTCTATTTATGTTGGCTAACAGAATATCGTAATCACCCGATGGTATAACTGTTGCTTCCCCCTCGATAACATCAACCAATCCTTCGACTTGATTACGTGTAACATTCATCCGTGAACTTTCGCAAGCCGGACCTTCGATCTCAATTGCAGCAGCATGCTTTGCGCCCATTCGTGCCGCAAGTATGGCTAATACGCCTGTTCCTGATCCGAAATCAAGAACTCGTTTGCCAACAAAATCCATCGCCGACATGCCTTCAATCATCAGTTGGGTAGTGGCATGATGACCTGTACCAAATGCCATCTCAGGCTGAATGACAATCTCATATTGTACATTCTCTATCGGAGGATGAAAAAGCGCCCGGATACCACAAAAGGGTGTTAGGATCACGGGATCAAAATGAGATTCCCATTGTTTGTTCCAATTCACGTCAGGCATCTCATTAGCAGAGAAGTTTTTCCAGAAGGGTCCGGTTTTTATCAAAAGCTCTTCCTGTAGTTGAGATGTCCAGTCTTTATCTTCCAGATAAGCTGCAAGACCATTATCCTCTTCAGCATATGACGTAAAGGGATAATCGGAGAGCATAGCTAAGGCTATATCATGGCCTTCATCAGCTATCGAAAAGAGTACACGTATCCAGGCCATTTTAATAGTTGATTTCTCCGTTTCTGGCTTTCAGTGTGTTTAACAGAAGTGCGGTTACAGTCATTGGCCCAATACCACCGGGTACAGGGGTAATAGCACTGCATTTCGAAATTAATTGTTCATAATCAACATCTCCCACCAGCCGAAAGCCAGATTTTCGTTCAGGTGCTTCAATCCTGTTGATACCAACATCTATTACAACGGCGCCGTCTTTGACCATATCATCTGTAATAAACATAGGAATACCAATCGCAGCTACAAGGATGTCTGCTCTTATCGTTTCGGCTTTCAAATCCTTTGTCCGACTGTGGGCTAAGGTGACAGTAGCATCACCCACCTTACCTTTTCTGGATAACAAGATACTAAGAGGTGTACCAACTATATTACTCCGACCAACGATGACAACATGTTTACCATTTGTTGGTATGCCATATCGCTCCAATAATAACAGTACACCATATGGTGTTGCCGGCAAATAACATGATAAGCCTTGTGCCATCCTGCCAAAATTAAGGGGATGAAATCCATCAACATCCTTGCGTGGATCAATAGCTAATGTTACACGCTCCTCGTTAATATGGGACGGTAATGGTAATTGAACTATGAATCCATCTACTTCAGGATCATTATTTAATTCTTCGACAATTTCTAACAATGCTGCCTCACTTAGATCCGCAGCTTTACGGATCAGCGTCGATCTGAATCCTACTTCTTCACATGACCGTACTTTATTCCCTACGTAAGCCTGACTAGCAGGATTATCCCCAACCAATATCGCCACCAAATGTGGTGGCCGCTCACCTCTGTTTAGTATTTCCTGTACATGTTTTTTAATTTCTTGCTTAATCGTTATCGACAAGCCTTTACCATCTAGGATAAGCATGTTTGTTTTTTTATCAAAGATAGACGTTCACGCTTATCTGCCCGCCAAATGTAGTACTGGATTCAATAGCTTATCCAGAAGCACAACATTAACAACGCTGTATATACTATTAATGCAGAGACGGGTACGATTCCTTTTATGGAAATTCCCCACTTTTTCCGCAAGATGAACAAATGTGCAATTTTTTCAAAACTGAACGCGATCACTGTAGCCCACGCGACCCCTTCTATTCCCCAAGCTCCTACAAAAATCAAGCTGAGGCCTATGTTTATCAAAACTTCCATTATGCCCACGACTAATATGTATTTCGTACCGCTTTTGGCCGTTAAGAGGGGTGTTGTAAGTACAAATCGACTAACTAATATAAATAGATAAATTTTGAATATGACTGCGCTGTCAGAGAAATTGCTGTTAAAGAGTATACCAAACATCCATTCTGAAATAAACATTAAGGTTCCAGCAATGGGAAAGAACCAATAAAGTGTTCGTTTTGTTAAATCCCGTAATTTATTGATATTCATATTTATATGATCAATTGAAATCATCTCTAATCCTGCAGCAATTACCATTGCAAAGGGAAGTTCCCTGGCTCCGTAACGATAAATTGCAAAAACTTCCGGATCATTATACCAATAGGTTATGATAAATCCATCAGCCAGGATTACCGTGCCACTCAGCAGACCATACACGACTAATGGAGCACTTAGACGCAACCATCGCCTGATCGTTTCCGAGATTGAAGAAATGTTGACGTAAGGCCGGCTTACATTTGCAAACCAAATAAAACGGCACAATCCATAACCGGTCAACCCATAAAGTCCTGGCATCAAGTGACCACTAAACCAAACGGGTATTAAAAAGAAAAATCCCATTCCCAATAAAGAAAAGTTGGTCCAGGCCAATAAGTTTATCGTCTTACCGCGAGCAAGAAAGATAACTTCAGCGAGGGAACTCAGTTGAAACAGAAAGATGAAACAGGCAAAAACCAACCATTTAGCTGGCGGAAATCCTTCTCCCGGGTAAATCAAACTAAGCATCGAAATCAACAAGCTACTGAGCACACCGGCACTGACTGTTAACCACAAGAGTAGACCGCTGACCTGACTGGTGAAATCCTTTTTATCTGTTTCAGCCAGGTCATGATAGACTTTCAAATAGCCTTTGGATAAACTTTCAACCCAAAAGGCAGTCAAACCGTATCCGAGTAACATGAGTTGTTCGTATTGCCCAATTTCCTGAATTGACAACGTTGATTTTGCCAAAATAACAGCAACAAGTACAGTTGTTACCTGCCGAACAATAAGACCGAATTGGTAAGCTCGACCTATATGCAATGAATTGATATACAGACCGATTCCTTTCATAAGTGTTTAACTCAAGTCTGTGGAGTCTTCTAAAACTTCCCATTCACCGGCGTTATTCCTACAGTAAAGTGATTCATTGAATTGAACCCCTTCGGCATGAAGATCGCGCATGATTGGATTAAAAATACTTTCTTCAAAAGGCAAAGGTTCTTTTGGCAATGGTAACTCTCCACGCAAGAAAAGCCGCGCGCACATAGCTAATGGCAATCCAACTAAATCTGCCATCGCGGTGTGGAGGTTGTTCCGACCAGTATATTCCAGGCTAGACCTGCACTCCAACTCCTGCCCGGCATAAGCGTACCTAATTCTATGTTCCATAACCACCAGATCCTTATCGCCCGGGTTGAGTTTCCATCTACGTTCAATTAAAGCGAGTAGATAGTCGGCAGGTGCTTGACCGGAAGGCCCAATAGGTTCATCAGAAAATATTCCTAACCATTCCAACTGATCAAGGATCGGATCGTTTAATGGAGCATTTAAAAATCTTTTGCAACGTTCTTTGAGCAAATGTCCTTCTCCAGAGGGCAAAATAGCCCCAATGAATGCTGCCCACGTAAATCCTTCCTTGACATGTAACGGTGAAGAACTATCTGTAAGACCCAGCCGTATAAGTGCATCCCAGGCTTTGGAAAAACCACGAAAACGTACCGTGCCACGCATGATAGAAGGGATGTCATGCAAACCATACAAATCCCTGTACTTAAGGGAGTCACGATTAGGGTAAACCTCATAATTTGCCTTACCGCCTATTTCGATAGGCAGGGCATTGGCAAATAATTGGTTGTAGGGTTGAAAAACAGGATCGCCCTCTTCCAAATATTGTGCTGTTCCTTGTCCAGCAAGAACAACATTCCTTGGATTCCATGTTATCTTATAGTGCCATGGGTTTGTGTCACTTTCTGTCGCGATCAAACCTCCTGCATAGGAATGGAAAGAAGTAATTTGACCGCCAGATTTTCGAATCTTGTTTAATAATTGGAGTGCCGACATATGATCGATACCTGGATCCAATCCAAGTTCACCCATAAAAAACAACCCTTTCTTTTTGGCGAGGACAGCTAACTCGTGAATCTCAGGAGTCACATAGGAAGCTGTAATCAAATGTTTGTTTAGATCAAGACAATCCTGAGCTACCAAAA
>JBBQMA010000249.1:0-4875 GCA_038328415.1 Chitinophagales bacterium
AACCATCCCTGCCCAACAGCGCAATGCCCGGCTTATATGTAGCCGGCAATACGAGGATATTCCCCACGATCACACCAAGTAAAAGACCGAGCAATACTTCGTTGGCTCCTGGTATGTAGGGATAAAAAATGAAAGCTATTATTGTCAAAACTGTAGTCAGCAGTACACCCAAAATAATTTCCTTCATCCTGTGCATAAACGCATTTTAAAGCTGCAAAACTAATCCAATTTCCGCAGGCCCAAGGTGATGTTGGTTATATAAAGTCTTGTTCGTGCCACAGAACCAGACTTTCATCATCGTAAGTAAAGGGGTAGAACGTTGAAGGTGGTGGGTGGTGGGCCTGTCGCAGCAGTCTGTATCTTCGAGCGGTTGGCAGGATATGGTTTGAAACTTGAAACTCAAAAGGAGGAGGTTAAGGCTGGGGTAATATGTCGAATGAACGAAGAATCCTGCCTGCAGCCAGGCTCCTGAACAAATAAACGCATAACCTCACATCCCTCCAGCTATTTGTTTCAAATGAAGCCAAGAAATCGAATCAATTGCAGGTGAAAATGCTGTACTGTTTCCCTTCTTTGATTGAATAATTACAGCAGCGCGATCCCCTGAATCCGGGTGTGTGGAAACCCAGTCAGCAATGCCGGGAATCGACGGCTGCTCCCTGTCCACCCGAAGAAAAAAAGTGGCCATTTTTTCAGGATCAATGCCTGCTTCTTGCAGCCATTCCAACGCCTGCATATCCGCTTCTGATTCTGCGGCCCGGTCAAAGGCTGTAGAGGTTATGTATTTGAGTATCTCCCGAATCAGGCCGCCACTCTGATCACCACTCAATGAGACAAGTATATTCAAGCCTACTTCTTTAACCAGTTTTTTCACCACATGATCCAAATGAATATGGGCCATCTCATGAGCGAGCACGGATGCGAGTTCGTCCGGATCATCGCAAAAATCAATAAGTCCGGTGTAAATTATAATTTGACTGCCAGGCAAGGCAAAGGCATTAATCTGGCTGTCATCAACAAGAAATATCGTTATGGAATCAAGGAGCGTGCCGGCAGGAGAAAGGCGGTTTTTTAATTGTTCAATGGCATCCAGTGCCATCGAATCGTGAATAATATCTTTGTCATTTATAAATAGCTCCCATATCGCCTCGCCCAATTTATGTTCCTGGTCTTTTGACATTTTTTCAACCTGCCACCTGGACATAAAATCAATCCTTGAAATGCTGTACCAAGCCATTCCAAAAAGTAATACGGCAAGGAGTATTTTAAACAAGATGCGCATGATCCGATTTTGTATTTAATTGAGCCAGATCGCCAAAAAGCCACCATGATACATGACGGCCCTTACGCACCTGAATCATCGTATAAATAGTGGCAATAAATTCTGAAATATTTAGGATTATGATCAGGAGCATGTAGGAAATATACAAATTGCTTATTTCCGTTTTACCCAACAGGATGGATAGGGTCCAATAAAATCCCGGACTATTTAGGCAAATTAAAGCGACTTGAGAATAGAGCGCTTGGCTGGCGTGCCACCGCACAAAAGGCGTTCCTTTCCGCTGGTGCCGGTAAAAAATAAAGGTGGCCAACAAATTTAAAATCGGCAAAGGAAGTCCGGCCATCACCGCAATGAGCGACATAAGATACCCATTTGAAGCTTTTTCGGCTTCATGGTCCGTAGGGGTATAGCTAAACGTATTCATCCTTATTATACATCTTTTGATATATTCCAAATCCAATTGGCAAGCAACAGCAATATGCCAATCATCCAAACCGGTGGCTTCCGAATGAATAGTTCTGTCCGAATCCATGCTGTATGCATCGAAGACTTGCCGGAATATATATCCCAAATTAACCAGGCGGGCATCAAAACCAGCAGCAGAAAATAAATATAACCAACCAGATTGGTTACAAGGGCTTCCAGCCAATCACCATTCAGGATATGCATTAAAGACCGAGTGCCTCCGCAGGAAGTGCAGGGCCATCCCGTCGTCAATTTGATCGGACAAACGGTCGTATTGACTGCTGCCCCACCCTTCGCCGTAAATAGCGAAAACAGGATCCACAAACAACCTGCCACAGTCGCCAAAGCCATAAACCGATAAAAGGCCCTTTGTGTCATTTGAATTACATCAGCGCCTGTTTCAACATTTCCGCATTTAGTTCTTTTGTGCGGTCCATGACCATAAACCAATCAACAATCGTCCAGATGCCCAGACCGCCACAGGTGAGTAATTTGGCCACACCCAATCCTGTTTCACCCATCATAAAACGATCAATACCCAACTGACCGCCCACAAGCGATACAATTAACATCGTCGTAGGGTCCTTCAGATTTAATGTTTGAATCTGCATGAATTTACTGTCATCCGAATCGATTAATCGTTCCCGGATAAACGGCAGAATGGAGGGGTGGAAAAATTTTCCATAACTCATTAAAAACATGTCAATTTTCTGTGCTTCCATAGGTTTAGTTTGAATTATTTTTAATTATTTAGCGTGGTTTATATGCAATTATTTTTATTTCAATCAGTAAGTGCGGATGCGGCAATTGATGCACAGCCACGGTGGTGCGTGTCGGTCCTTCATAACCAAAATATTCACCATAGACCGTATTGTATCCACCAAAATCATTCATGTTGACAAGGAAGGTGGTGACATCGACCACATCTTCCAGGGTAGCCCCAACACTTGCCAGAATGTCTTTGATGTTTTCTATGACGGCTTTGGTCTGTGTGCGTATATCAAGGTTGGTGGTACCCATCGCATCCACTTCCACACCGGCAAACGAGTTGTCCTGCAACCTGCTTGACGTGCCGGAAACATATAAAAAATCACCTGCGCGTTTGATATGTGGAAATTTTCCACGCGGAGTCGCCTTTCCAGATACAACTTTGCTCTCCATTTAGTTTTCAGGTTTTAGATACAAATATCCGATTATAAACACTTTTTGTATAATGAGCAAAGCCTTCATGTTGCCAAAGATAATAATACCGGGAATATTTACCCATAGCAATATCAGTTACACCCGCTCTCCGGTCAAAGGTCCCTGTTTATGGTTAATTTCAGCCGTGCCCAAATGATTATTTTTACACAATGACACTGCGCACTCCGATACTCCTGCTTTTGTTATGTACTGCTCCGCTGCTGCTCAGCGCCCAAAAGGACGTGATCTGGCAGAATTATGGCATTGGAATGATCCTTCCCTCAACAACAGGTATTACCCGGCAGGATGCGCATATATTCACGGCAAAAGGTGAAACAATGCAGATCCAGATCCAGCCATGGAATGGGGAAACGATCGTGCCTGATGACGGAAAAGATGCCCTTGCAGGTTATGCCCGGGATCTGGGCTATCGCGATATCCAACAAGCACAGGAAGATCCCCTTTCAGGACCTTTTGGTATTCACGATTGAGGCCTTGGATGCTGTAGAATCGCCAGTCATTTGTTTTCTAGTGTCATGTTAACACTATTTTAGTCAGCCCAAGTCTTGTTCTTTTTCCTCATATCTTCAAAATAAATCCCTTCCGTAGCTATGGCTATGCGCAGAATTTCTTTCTCGATCTGAAAAAAAATTACAGCGACTTAACCGTCACAATAGCATTGACATGACACTAAGAACGAATGGACGCTCATTTGGCATTCTCAAAAAGATTCCAGATCCGAGGCCCTATTACTAGAACGAAAACTCAAAAATCTCAATAAGGTACGCCTAATCCAATTCATGATTAAGTATCAGGATGGCCTTTACGATGCTGACACTTTGACCTGGTTACGTTCACTTCTTTTAACCGATACACATTTTAATCCCCTTCCCGTTTCCGACGATTCCGTGTGATACACGGAATGTCGGAATGCAGACCCTCCGCTTCGCGGATGCGTCTGCACCGGACCGCCAACAAAAAAGCCTCGGCGTCTTTCACCGGGGCTTTTTCTATTTTCTCCACTGCTATGCCTTTTTTTGTTTACATCCTCTACAATCCAGCGGATGGCCTTTTTTACAAGGGCCAATCTAACAACCTGATCGAACGCTTTGAAAGGCATAATCGGGGTTGGTCGCTTTTTACCCACTCCCACCTTATTAATTTCAATTCGATTTCCATGCAAACCTTTGAAAATTCTGTGCGAAGGTTTACCCAATAAGCATTCAAACTTTTCATCAAAGATCAATGAGTGACTTTAGAGAAGGCGACAGGGCTCATCTCACTTGAAAGCGGATACTTATGAGCTCTGGCATTCATCGTATCAAATCCTGCTCGCATATAATCTGGTCCCTTAAAAAGTCCCTCTCCATGGATTTGATCTTTAGCATTCTGATGGACATGGTTGATCACAAGAAGTGTGGCATCGGCACAAATCTCGACTGAAGCACCACCGTCTATCCACAATTCACTGATGAGGACCTTCCCGTGTGGTACCACCGGCAAAGACTGAAATGTAGTGCGGACATCCGGAATATATACTGCAGACTGATTATCTGGTATACGGCTCGTACTCCAATTCTTGTGGCAATTCCAGTTGGTTTCCATACCAGGCGTGCCGACTACCCATTGGACAGGTCGCTGGCTAAAGGTTGAAATAGGATTGAAAAGAAAAACAACTATCAAGCAACTCAGAAGAACTATCAGGCTATTTGGATTTAGATTTTTCATGGCTGGTCATATAACCGTTATGTACTTTGAGGATAAAATGTGACCACCCTAAGAGAAAAGAAATGGTGCAAGTTCTCCTAGTGAGGCCGCTTAGAATTGCTTATTATATCGGTTACATTCCAATTTGGCAAAGATTTTGCAGATCACATATTAGAGAAATATTTAATCCTTTACTCACTCCCGAATTATCTTCCAAGGGCAATTGTCAGGGTGTGGGT
>JBBQMA010000250.1:0-4858 GCA_038328415.1 Chitinophagales bacterium
AATAAAAGTCTTTATCTTAGTCGCCTGCAAACTACTACCAATGAAACTTTGGATATCCGGATTATTTCTCTTTGCTACTCTTTCAAGTCTTTCTCAACCTGCTAATGATGATTGTATAAATGCAATTGATCTCGGCAAAGCACCTTACTGTGAAGATACTTACTTCTCTAACATTGGTGCAACCCCTTCTGATATTGGGCCCAATAATATCCCACCTTGTTGGGATGCGGGTACTGTTCAGCGTGATGTATGGGTATCGTTTATTGCCAGCGATACTATTCTTGACTATTCAATCACCATCACAGGAGAAAGTGATGGAACC
This sequence comes from Chitinophagales bacterium, assembly GCA_038328415.1. Classification (GTDB taxonomy): domain Bacteria; phylum Bacteroidota; class Bacteroidia; order Chitinophagales; family Saprospiraceae; genus JAGNXB01. Next base: position 323 of record JBBQMA010000250.1, read on the forward strand.
TCTAATCCCTTAACAAATCCTCAGGTTGCTGTGTATAGAGGCGACTGTGCTCCCGGATCGCTATTCTTTTTTGGGTGCTACAAAGCCAACAGTCCTGGAGACAATAGCTTGAAATTTAGCCTTTCCGGATTGACACCAAACGCAGTTTATTGGTTGCGAATATCTGATTTCCCTGAAATCAACACGACAAATGCTGGCACCTTCAGGTTGTGTATTGAAAAGAAGTCACCGATAACAAACATTCTAGAAGGGTTTTCGAAAGATTGTGAAGGCTTAGTTGTTGATTCTGGTGGAGAGGATGGAGATTATGGTGCGAATGAGACATATACCTTTACTATATGCCCTGAATTCCCCTCAGCTTGTATTGATCTTAATTTCCTTTATTACAATCTGGATTTCAATCAGGACATTATCACCGTTTATGACGGACCGAATGTGAATAGTCCGCAAGTTGGAAACATTGTTGGCGGCTTCGGAAGTTTAACCGAATCATGGGGAGGCGTGTGCAAACGATTCACAGCGACTAGCGGCTGCATCACTATTCGATTCACTAGTAATGCATCAAATGAGTTTGAAGGGTTTCTCGCTGAATGGAAATGTTCACCTGTCCCATGTAAAACCTATACCCAACCACTAGTACAAAGTTCTTTCACAGAGAATGAAGTGCTTCTAAATCTCACGAGCACTCAGGCTATCGTAACGTATGACACACTGATATGTGCAGATGGAGCCAGCGGCTTGTTCTTTAACGGCGATCAGACCGATCTTGGATTAAACAAGGGAATTATACTAACCACTGGAAACTCACTCTTGTCCTTAGGGCCCAATAATCAAACAGCTGCAGGGGTAGGCAACGGAACACCAGGTGATTCAGATCTTGATATCCTTTCATCGTTGTCCGGCAATTCTGTCACCTCTTTTGATGCATGCGTTCTTGAATTGGATGTTTATGCTAATACCAATGAAATATCCTTTGAGTATATTTTTGGTTCAGAAGAATATCCTGAGTTTGTAGGGACCAATTTCAATGATATTTTTGCTTTTCTAATATCCGGTCCAGGTATCACGGGTATTCCCCAGATAAACAATCAGGATAATATGGCCATCTTGCCAGGTGGCACTCCAGTTGAGATTAATAGTGTGAACTATCAGGAAAACTGGCAGTATTACAGGAACAACAACAACAGTACCAGCATTCAATACGATGGTTTGACCGCTGATTCCTTAGGAAAGAAAAAAAGCCTTACCGCCAGATATAGCGTGACGCCATGTAATACCTATCATTTGAAATTGGCCATTGCTGACAGGGGTGATAGTTCTTATGATTCCGGGGTATTTATTTCTGAGATCAAAGGAGGTGCGCCTGCAATCGGTATGAATTTCAAAAATGGCGTTGACTACCTGGTTGAAGATTGTACCAATAATCCGGATGAATTAGTTATTACCTTAAACAGTCCGCTGGCAAATCCGATAGCCTATAATGTGGCTATAGGTGGCTCAGCTACCCTAGGAGTCGATTATGCTTTGACCCTACCATCCATCATTACCTTTCAACCGGGTGAAACCATCTTAAATTTTCCAATTATTCCTTTAAGCGATAATTTCGCCGAAGGTGATGAGACCATCACCATTACCTTAAGCAATGATTTTGGTTGTGGCTCTGTCATATTTGCGGTTTTCACCATTATTATTAGAGATGAACTGAAAATTACAGTGAATGGTGGTCAGGATACGACTTTCTTTTGTCCTGGCACAAGTGTTGCCCTTAATGCCGAAGGCGCACTTGACTTTTTCTGGGAACCCGTTCAAATATTTAATGATCCGACCGCGGCTAGCACATTGGCTACTCCACCTATGAGTATGTGGATTAAAGTAACTGGTCAGCTCGGTATTTGTACCGCCTCCGATTCTATTTACCTATTGCAGGTCAATCCGCAAATAGAAATCCAAAACAGTTCTCCACAAAATATATGTCAGGGTGACGTAGTGACACTTATCGCAAACAACAATTTGAATGGCCAGGGTACCATATCCTGGAGTCCAACTTTTGGATTGAATCCATCAAATAAAGCTGTAGTAAATGCAAGTCCTACGTTTAGTACAACCTATATTGTTTCTGCCAATCTTACTGGTTGTGAAGTAAAAGACACTATATCCTTTAATGTTGATCCGTTTAACTTCCCTTTAGTCATTCCTGATGTTACCATTTGTGAAGGCTCCTCTATCAAATTAGCCAATGACATACCTTTTACTTCAACAACATACAGTTGGACCCCAACGCAAACACTGGATGACAGTATTGTCTCTGGACCTGTCGCCACACCCTCTGTGACTACTACGTATAAATTGGTAGCAATAAGCCAATCCGGTTTCTGTGCCGATTCTGTTCAAACAGAAGTAACTGTGCTACCCGCAGCAGTATCGATTGCTCAATCGGATACTATTTATTTATGTCTCGGTGATAGCATAGTTCTGAATGCATCCTTTACTCCAGGAGGCTTACTTACCTGGCTTCCCGCTGATTCCACAAAACTGATCCAATCGGGAAATATAGCATTAGCTTTTGGAAATACCTCTTTCTGGGCTTTTTCAGAAATGAAAACTGGTCCTTGTACTGTCTTAGATTCGATTTGGGTCCAGGTTGATTCTTTACCTGATTTGACGATAACCAAGTTTATTGACAGACCAATCTATTGTGAAGGGGAAATCATCACTTTTATTTCTCAAAGCTATCTTAATCAGGATTATCCTGATATTCAACACCTCTGGTCACCTAATAACGGGGCCTTCCTGACTGCAGACTCTAACCTAAATATTGTACTCACAGCCAGGGAATCCTTTACTTACATACGCCAGACTACAAATAATGCTTGTGTTGAAAACCAGGAAGTAACTATAGCAGTTATTCCATTGGGTCTTATGCTTTCTGCTGATGCAATTACGCTATGTCCCGGCGAAACGATGCAGGTTGAAATCCTAAACGATAGTATTGAAAATATAATGTGGTCACCACCTAATGGTTTGAGTTGTACGGAATGTCCTGATCCAATAATTACAGGTAGCACAACAACTTTTTACCAGGTGATGGGTGAAGAAAAAGGTTGTAACAAGCAAGGTGGAGTTGCAGTAAATGTGCCCGTTCCTGTGCTTAATTTGCCTCAAGCTGTGGTATTATGTCAGGGTGAATTTGGCAACTTAAATCCAAATGCAGGGCCACCAACAACCTATTTTTGGACCAGTTCCGATCCAGCCTTCGGCACCTCAACCGACCCGAACCCAATAGTTTCGCCTCTGAACAATGCTATTTATTATGTAACAGCCACTCTTGATGGGTGCGAGCGAACAGGTGAAGTTCCCGTGGCTATTATAGTACCTCCAACGGTTACCATTTCTGGACCGACCCAGGCTATTTGTTTTGGGGAATCTGTTACATTAACGGCAACCGGACTTCCGGTAGGCGGGGATTACCTATGGTCACCTAATCAGGAAACTAGTCCTGCCATCACAGTTAATCCTCCGGTCACAACACAATATTCTGTGATTTATACTACCCCAAATGAATGCTTTTCTGACACGGCTTTCTTTCAAATAACGGTAGAAATACCTTTAAATATCGAATTGGAAGTAACGCCTAATCAGGATACCTTTGTTTTAGGCTCCCCACTTACAATTACAGCCAACATTACACCGACACCTCCTGTTGGTTCTGTGTTTGTTTGGAAAATCAATGGCAATGTTGTGCCGGGAGTAAATGGGAATATCCTTGAAACAATTGCATCCGGCCCCCCTTTTGAAATTACGGTAGAAGTAACTACACCTGCAGGATGCGAGAATACCGGAACAGATAGCTATACTGTTACGATACCCACATACAAATTGGCCAATCTCTTTACACCAAATAATGACGACACAAACGACAATTTCACAATAATTCTTGACCCTGGATTGACCGTTACCGATTTTAAAGTCTATTCAAGATGGGGCAAGCTAGTTTATAACAATGAAATGCCGGCAGATGGTTGGGACGGAACATATGACGGCCAAGAATTGCCATCTGATGTATATGCGTATTTGATCGTATTGCGATTTGATGATGGATCACTGTTATCGCTGAGAGGAGACGTAACACTAGTTCGATAGTAGGCTACATATCTATCTGGCTTTTGAATCCTGAATTAACTAACGAAATCGTGAAATAACATGGCAAAAAAAATCTTGATCGTCATTGTCATAATAATCTTAGCTCTTCAGTTGTATAGGCCGGATATCGAAGTTCCCTCCACCCATGTTCAGGGACAGGATATCTTGTCCCAATATCCGGATGCACCTCCAACATTGAAGGCAGCTTGTTATGACTGCCATTCCTATGAAAGCAAGTTGCCTTGGTATGCTTATATTAATCCAATGGGTATCCTTGTGCGAAACCATATCCGCGATGCCCGAAAAAAACTGAATTTTTCTCTATTCCAAACTTATGATCTTGAAAAGCGACAGCATAAGTTGGAAGAATGCGTAGAGGAGGTAGAGAAAGGGAAT
>JBBQMA010000251.1:0-4812 GCA_038328415.1 Chitinophagales bacterium
TACTTCTGTTTGCGTGGCACCTTCAGCATCATTCTGCGTGGCAAAACCCAATCGGCCCAGGCGCCAAATAGTATCCTTTATGCTACCTTCCAACCCCTTGCCGGCTATTTCAATGAATGATGCGATGGTTAGTGATTGGGGCACTTCCCCTAGAAATAAAGCAAGATTTCGGCTTAAGGGGTGACTGCTTTGGCGGGCGAGCAGCGACAAGGATTGATGGTCCTCCGGCGACATAGGCGTCCCTTCCCAGCGGATGTCGCTTCGGTCGGCATAGGTGATGGTGCCGGTTTTATCCAATACCAGGCAATCCGAAGCGGCCAGGTTTTCAATCACCTGCGGATGCCGGATATAGGCATTCACACGGCCAAGAATACGCATGCCATTTCCCATAATGAAAGGAATAGACAATGCTATGGCGCATGGACAAGCGATAATAAGTACAGATGTAAAAGCGTATATGGCTTTGCCCGGATCGATCGACCACCAATAGACTAAGGTGGTCAGTGCAACGGCAAGGATAACATACGTAAAATAGGTGCCCATCGTTCGTGCGATCCTGCTAGCTTTGCCTTGATCGTGCCGTTGAAATGCCTGTTCATTCCAAAGTTGGGTGAGGTAGCTTTGTTTGACGGAATGGCTCAGTTGAATCAGGATCCGGGATCCTGACTGGCGGCCACCGGCAAATACTTTCTCACCCGCAGTTACCTGCACTGGGGCACTCTCGCCGGTAACAAAGCTGTAATCGATGCGCGCATCTCCGTCGAGGAGCAAACCATCGGCAGGGATCAGCTCCTGGTTGCGAACGGAAATTCGGTTGCCGGGCTCTAACTGATTAAGTGAGCAGGTGCTGCCATCCTCAAGCGTAGCTGAAACCGGAAAGTAGGATTTATAATCCCGTTCGAAGGAAAGCCGGTCAAAGCTTTTCTGCTGGAACCACTTCCCAGTAAGCATAAAAAAAATGAGTCCTGCAAGGGAATCAAAATAGCCGGCTCCGGTTTGGCTCAGTACATCATATGTGCTTTGGAAAAAGAGGGCCAGGATACCAAGGGAAATGGGTACATCCATGTTGATTTCCTTCACTCGAATGCCCGCCCATGCTGAACGAAAATAGTCGGTGGCGCTGTAGAAAAAGACAGGTAGAGCGAGAGCGAGGTTGAGATATCCAAAATAGTTGGCAAATTCACTGTCCTGTGCCGCATCGAGGCCAAGGTATTCAGGAAAGCTAAAAAGCATAATATTTCCAAATGCAAAGCCGGCCACACCAAGTTGATAGATGAGTCGCCGGTTGACGGCCCGTGTCTCTCCTTTTTCGATATCGGATAATTGGATTGCCGGGCGATAACCGATTTTGTCTAGCAATTCGACAAGCTGCCGTAGCGATATCTTGTCCTCCTGAAAGACGATGGACAACTCACGCCGGTTGAAGTTGACGCGGCTTTGCGTAATGCCTGGATGAAGCCGGAATAATTTCTCAAGCAGCCATACACAGGAGGCGCAATGGATCTGAGGCAATTGAAAAAGAACCCGGGCCGTTCCATTTTGCCGAAAAAGCAGGAGTTGATTTTGTGTCTCCTCATCGTCAAGCCATGAAAAATCTGCACTTTCCTTACGTGAAGCATTAAAGCCGGGTGCTTCCGAAATAACATAAAAATCATCCAATCCACTATCCTGAATGATGCGATAGACAGTATGACATCCCTGACAACAAAAGGATTTCTCCTCTTCTATGAGGCTATCAGCAAGACATGGCTCACCGCAATGAAAACACGCACCTCCGCGCGAGGCATGGCTCAAGACCTTATCTGGCATGTCCAATTCTACCTGCTCCATGGCATAAAGGTACCGCAGTAGGCTATTTTGCAAGGATGATCAAAAAAAGAACAGCACATGATTAGAATCATTGCAGGAACAGTGCGCTCCTGTGCCCCCCTGCTGCAACCGAGTTGCCCTATGTAAAATTCATGCTTTGATACAGGTAGGTATGGATATTCAATGGATAATTCTGAATTGGCTTTTGCTATACGCCTCACGAACTTCTCACCCTCTATCCAGACCCCGCCCCCAAGGTAGATAGAGTAAACAGTTGTCTTAGGATAAAGGAGACGTGATAATTGTGTAATAATAAAGTAGTATTGTGTACTAAGAGTTGATTCGCCACTTTGGACCTTTACGTGGAAAGATACTTAACCAAATAAAAAATTTACATCATGAGTAAAGACAAAGGCACCAAAAACAAAAAAAAGGTTGCAGATAAATCAGCGGGCAAAGGAATGTCCGATTATAAATCGGAGAATAAGAGTTCGAAAGATAAAAATGCCGCTCCGGCTGCATTCGCACCCAAACCTGATCAGGGCGGTGGTAGCCATAAAGCGAGATAAGTTCCTGATCGGACCGCTTTTCAAATAAGTTCATCGTAATGCTTTGAAAACGTCAGTTATTAATGGTCGGAGGTAAGTGCATACCGAATTTGAAATTTAAATGAAGCTCATCCTCTCAAGATTGAAATCATCTTGAATACACGCTTGTATGTATGCTTAAAATTATTAAACACGGTGTAATTTTAAATAAAACAGAATTAGGCTTCGAAAATGAGGCTGTGGCTAATCCGGGTGCCATTCGTGAGGGCGAGCACGTCCACTTGTTGTATCGTGCCGTTAGCAAAGGGAATTATTCCAGTATTGGGTATTGTAAACTCAACGGGCCCCATGATATTGGAATTCGACATGAAAAGCCTATTATCTACCCCCAATTTGATTACGAATGCCACGGAATTGAAGACCCGCGAATAACAAAAATAGACGGGCTTTATTATATTACCTATACGGCCTATGATGGTGTCAATGCCATGGGTGCACTTGCTACCTCGCATGATCTTATTCAGTTTGAAAAACACGGGATTATTGTGCCCATGGTCACCTATGATGAATTCAAGCATCTCGCTGCAACAAAAAGGCCAATAAATACTAAATATACGCGCTTTAATGACAGGAACAGTTTCCTTGAAAAAACGGAGGCAAAAGTGTTATTATGGGATAAGAATGTTATCTTTTTCCCTAGAAGAATAAATGGTCAATTGCATTTTCTACATCGTATCCGACCAGATATCCAGATCGCCTCGGTAGATCAAATTAGTGATCTCACAAAGGATTATTGGGATGACTACCTAATTCACTTTGAGGAACACATTGTCATGGCGCCAAAGCATGAGCATGAGGTAAGCTATATCGGAGGAGGTTGTACCCCTATTGAAACACCTCATGGCTGGCTCATCATTTATCACGGTGTACATGACACGCCTAAGGGATATGTCTATTCTGCTTGTGCGGCCCTGCTGGAGCTGGAGAACCCAAGAAAAGAATTGTCCCGATTGCCTTATCCTTTGTTTCGGCCGGAAATCATCTGGGAACTCCAAGGCGAAGTAAACAATGTTTGTTTCCCGACAGGCGCGGTGAAATTTGACGATACACTCCACATTTATTACGGAGCTGCTGATGAACGTATCGCATGTGCTGCGGTAAATTTTACTGAACTACTCAATGAATTATTACTCCTTGCAAAATAATATGAACCAGTTAATCCCGAATATCGAAATCCGCCCAATCGGCAGCAGGCTAGGTAAGGCTCTATTCCAAAAAAAGCGAGCCCTACGCTTACGCATCGATGATCGGGACCAGATCCTGTTCATCACTTCCTATCCGCCACGGGAATGCGGCATTGCAACGTATTCGCAAGACCTCGTCAATGCGATTGCCAATAAATTTAGTGATTCATTCTCACTAAAAGTGTGTGCCCTTGAACATGGAATTAGTGACTATGTTTATCCGCCAGAGGTAGAATACACGCTTGACACTACAGATGCTGAATCGTTCGCCAGCATAACAAACCAAATTAATACCAATAATCGAGTGGATTCCGTTCTGATCCAACACGAATTTGGCTTCTTCAATCAAATTGGGGATGAACGATTTTTGAAATTTTTATGGAGCATAAATAAACCGGTAATCGTGGTATTCCACACGGTACTTCCTGAACCTGATAATGCCCTTTGGAATCTTGTGCAAAAGATAGGTGCAAAATGCACTTCGATCATTGTCATGACGCAATATTCCGCAGAAATACTTCAAAAACATTATAACATTCCAGAAAATAAAATTGTCGTAATAGCACACGGCACTCATCTGGTACCCCACTTGAGTAAGGATAAATTGAAACAAAAATATAATTATACGGACCGGAAAGTACTTTCAACGTTTGGCTTGTTAAGTTCGGGGAAAAGCATTGAAACCACGCTTGATGCTATGCCGGAAATTATAAACAAACATACGGATGCGCTATTTCTGATTATTGGTAAAACGCACCCTGGTGTGGTTGCTTCTGAAGGCGAATCCTATCGGGATCTGTTACAGGCCAAAATTGACTATCTCGGCCTGCATGAACATGTCCAATTTATAAATCGCTATCTACCCCTGGAGGATCTGTTGGAGTATTTGCAACTAACAGATATATATTTATTTACATCAAAAGACCGGCATCAGGCAGTGAGTGGCACATTCTCCTATGCGATGAGCTGTGCTTGTCCTATTATTTCAACACCCATTCCCCATGCAAGGGAAGTGCTTCACGAAGACACAGGAATTCTCATTGATTTTCAAGATTCAAACCAATTGGCGGATGGGGTAAACCGACTAATGGGTGATGAACGACTAAGAACAGCATTTAGTATCAATACGCTACAGCGCATTGGGTCAGCCGCCTGGGAAAATGCGGCTATTGCGCATGCCAAAATGCTGCGCAAGACAACGGAATCAATAC
>JBBQMA010000252.1:0-4799 GCA_038328415.1 Chitinophagales bacterium
GGTAATAATTGAAGAATGCTGATTTTCGATTCTCCAAATAAACCACCTGTTTCTATAGCTGGATTTGCCCTTGTAAAAAAGAGGAGATTACGCGAGCGCAGACCAAACCAAAGCCAAATGCCAAAGACCGGTATATTAAAAAACCAGGCCGGCCAAAACTCCCATTGGCTCCAACGAGCTTTCAGGTCATGAAAGGAGGGCACGACGTTCTGTTTGCTGATGAAGAAGATCCTTATGGATCCAATAGGGATTCTCTCCCCCAAGATGGGCTGCTGTAATGCTGATAGTACGCACTTTATTTTCACGGTTCATGATGAAGCCGTTTTTTGTGTCGCCGGTTTCCATCTGATGGAATAAAATCACGTCTTCTAATGTAGGTTCCGGGTTGGCAGCAATAAATTGATTAAAGAGTCTTTCTCGTTTTTGCCGGACAGGATAAGGATATAACGTAGAGGAAGACCAGAGACAAGGCTTTCCCTGAGGAATAGTGACCACCACTTTTTTTCGCCCACTCCAAATGAGGGATTTTGCCCTTTCCTTTTCAGCAAGAATCATGGTAAAGGGCTCAATCCCGACCAGGTTATGATCTCGGATGAATACATCAAAGTCTACATAATCATAGGCATCTAAAACGATTAGTCCACGGCTACGACGGTAGGGGGGCAGATGTTTGTGTTTGCGCTTTGCACCGTTAAGCAAACAAATGGCGCGCTGATTTTCCGACAGGCAAAACCAGGTACCCCCGGCACCCTGATCTACGGGATAATGCAATAGTTCGCCGGAGGCCGCTTGGCGATGAACTAGATCTACGGCCGCTCTGAGCGGAGCCTCGTCGCGATTAGACGTTAAATAATGTCCGCCGGCGCTGGCAGGAATCCAGGTTACTGTGCACATAGGGACTCCCGATATTTCAGGGTGGAAGGTGCCACGCCAAAGTTGTCAGGGATTGCTATTGTGGGGTCCATGATTTGAAGACCTATTCGGATGATAGCCATGTGGTGGATGGCATGTTCGAGGCAGTACACCAATTCTCTGAGTAATGTCGTTTGAACATGATGGTCAATGGCGTCATGAATCGGTAATTCAATAGCCAGCTCCAAGACTTTGTCGTGGGTGAAGGCATTTAACTTCGAAGCCAAAGTAAGGCAATAACTGGCAGCTACCGAAGTATCAGATTCCAGAACCAGATCGCGTTTACGCAACCCATAACATATGCGTTCATCGGCTGCCTGTTCTATCAGGCAATCATAAAACTCAAGGATATGTCGGACATGTTGGCCTAAACCACTTCCAGATAGGATAGGGCTAATGGAGGCATACATCTCGGTTGGCACCTTTAGAATTAGATCGTGAAGGTCATTCAACAGGCACTGGGAAGCCGTTACTACAGGGTAGGTCATGCCGTAAAGATAGAAATTGTCTTTGGCCTTTAGTTTCTCTCAATACTTAAAAAATCTTTAGGTTTTTAAAGGCAATTCACGGGTGGGAATTCCATCTACACTAAAGGTGAGTCGATGGAATGGGCTGGCGCCTAGACGAACCACTGCGGCACGATGAAAGCGTGTGGGGTATCCTTTGTTCTCCAGCCAACCATATTCAGGATATTGTTGATGAAGCTCGGTCATATAGTCATCACGCCAGGTTTTTGCAAGGATAGAAGCTGCAGCGATCGATCGATATAAACTATCGCCTCGTACTATACAATTGTGCGGGATACTGCGATAGGGCCGGAAGCGATTGCCATCAATCAATAGCGCTTCAGGTGCATGTTTTAAATTGGCAATGGCCCGATGCATTGCTAGAATCGATGCCTGCAGAATGTTGTGAAGATCAATTTCCAGAGGCTCACACCAGGCAACAGCCCAGTCAGTGGCCTCCTGCTCTATATGCTGTCGCAACACGGCCCTCCGGTTCTCCGTCAATTGCTTTGAGTCGTTCAGCCAGGGATGACTCCAAGTTGGGGGAAGGACAACCGCAGCGGCATATACCCTTCCTGCCAGACAACCTCTTCCTGCTTCATCGCATCCGGCTTCCCGCAACCCTTTAGAATAATAGCTTTTCAAAGCCATAGGGCAAATATACGATTGCAGCCGTAATAGAATGAGATTGGAGTTTCCTGGATTTGACAAACGAAGCTATCTGCGGATCGTTGTCTTAGATTAGTTGATAAGAAAACAACGACATACTCTTTTGCAGGATGGAATGACGTTAACTTTAAAAAAACAATGCCCGGGCTGCAATTTCATTTAAATGACTTTTATGGGTATAATCATGATCATCCACATTTGGGATTGTTATTTTTGGTATCTTGTCTTGCATTTTTAGGCCTTCCTTTTACACCGACATTTATTGGTGTCGACTTAATGTTTACCCACATTGATAAAAATGAGTATTTGCTAACTGCCTTTACAGTGGTGAGTTTGCTTTTGTGGAAATTGCCGTATTGCGGATATATGCGCGTTTGTTTTTGGGCCCTAATAAACATCAGAACCATCCGATTGCTTATCGGTCTTCGTAAATTTGAAATTCAAATCCAATTCATTTGATCTGGTTTTGTACGTTGGTACTAAAGCTTGGTAAGCGCTTTATAAGTACAGGGCGCCGAGACCTTCCTTATGCTGGTTCTTGTAGAGGTTTGTAGTACCTTTGCCTTGTGGCCACATTTGCGGAGAAAGTACTTTTAGGATTGAAAGTTCGTCAGCTCAGACAGGGATTGCAGTTGGCTTTTACCGACTTGTCTGCTCGAAGCGGTTTGTCGGTATCTTATCTCAATGAAATTGAAAAGGGAAAAAAATACCCTCGCGAAGAAAAATTGCATTTGCTGGCCCACAGTCTGCAAACTAGTCCAGAATGGTTGCAAAGTGCCGATCCAGGGCCGCATCTTGCTCCGGTGGCTGCCTTGTTGCAATCTAATTTTCTCAATGAATTGCCTTTAGAGTTATTTGGTATTGATCCCGGGCGTCTGCTTGAGATGCTTGCCTCAGCACCTTTGCAAGTAAATGCTTTTGTCATAAGTCTGGTCGAACTAGCGCAGCATCATGCTGTAGGTACAGACCATTTTTACTTGTCAGCCATGCGGGCATTTCAGGAATTGAACAACAACTATTTCCCGGAGTTGGAATCAGCAGCGAAAGCCTGCCGGGCTGCCTTTTCGATTACTAATTCTGCTTGTGATGTTTCTTCCCTCAAGCGCATTTTGATTAATAATTTTAGCTTGCGCATCCAGGCTAATGGACTTGCCGCTTATCCCGAACTGGCCCATTTGCGATCAGTGTATATTCCTAAAAGCAAGGAATTATTGCTCAACCCAAAAATGACGGAAGAGCAATTGCTTTTTCAATTGGCTAAGGAAATTGGATTTCAATATCTTGGGCTTCATCCCCGACCATATGCGTCAACAGTCCTCACAGTAACATCATTCGAACAAGTTTCAAATAATTTTAAAGCAGGGTATTTTGCCGTGGCATTGCTCATTGATGAATGGGATTTTTTGGCCAAACTCAATGCAGCATTTTCCACCCCAATCTTCGACCCGAATAGTATGCTGCAATGGCTGGACCTTTATCGTGTAAGTCCTGATATTTTATTTCAGCGATTTAATGTGATTTCGGTGCATTGGGGGTTGGACTCGGTTTTTTTCCATCGCCTTGTCTACAACAATGTAGATGATCGATATGTCATTGACAAGGAATTGCATTTGCACCGCGTGGATCGTCAGTATGCCGGCCGACCTAACGAACAGTACTGCAGGCGTTGGCTATCAAGTAAGCTCATCCAAAGGTTGGCATCTGAGGCCAAGCCTGGACCGGTAACCGGAATGGTTAAAATCAGGTATGCTGATTCGGATCAAACCTGGCTCTGTCTGGGTATAGCACGCGAATCAGCCTTCCGTCCTGGAGAATGGAGTGGCCTTATGATTGGCGTGTTGATTAATGATGCTTCTGAAGAACGATTCCAATTTATTAACGACAAAGCGATTCCCACGGAGGTAGTAGGGATGACCTGCGAACGATGCGGTATTAAAGATTGTCAACAGCGGGCAGCACCGCCAATTGTACTTGATAAATGGTTGAAAAAACAAGTCATAAAAGATCGGCTAAAGGCACTTACCGGATAAGCTGAATATCTCCTTTATAGATGATTTCTTCTCCGTCTATAAACAACACTAACGCATAAAAAGCAAAAACATCAGGGTTTAAATAATCTCCTTTAAAGGTACCGTTCCACCCATCCAATTCACTATTTAACGGGAAATTTGTCCCTTCATAAATCAGACCACCCCAGCGATTAAAAATGCGCAATGCCAAAACAGATTCGGCAGCTACTCCACCATATACCGTGAAATAATCATTGATCCCGTTTGCATCGGGTGAAAAGGCATTCGGAATATATATATCACGAATTTTCAGAACGACCACGGTGACTTTATCACTGGCCGTGCAGCCTGACGAATCCACGATTTGGACGGTATAGGTAGTGGTGTTCACCGGTCCAGCAACCACGTTTGCACAAGTGCCACAATTCAAGGTTGAATCAGGAATCCAATTAAAGGAAACCGGCGTAAACGCAGGTGATACGGTAGCACTTAGCCCTGTGTTATATCCAAGCTCAATGGTCACATCTGGCCCTGCATCAACCAGGAGCGGTGGTGGTTGATTTACGGTAACAGTCAAAGTGGCTGTGCAGCCTTCTTCATCTAATACCGTTAGGAGATAATCATCTGCCTTTAATCCTCCAAAAGCATTGGCTGTTTGAAATGGTCCTCCATCCAGACTATACATATAGCCGGGCGTACCACC
>JBBQMA010000253.1:0-4795 GCA_038328415.1 Chitinophagales bacterium
TTCGATACCCTGTAGGATGAGCCGGTGCAGTTCACGCAACACTCGTGGCGAAAAATCTTCTTCACGTTGTACTAGCCCTGACAGAAATTCAACGGCAAAGGCGTGGTTGATGGCTTCAAGGTGTTCGACCATCGTTTTCCCACCTATGGTCAGTCCTTGATTGACAATTAACTCCGTCTCCTGCAGCGACAAGGTATTGCCCTCAATACGATTGCTTTCATACGTATACAATGTATTGAAATAAGCCTGCATGCGCTGCAGTGCAGCACCTTTTAATGGTTTGCAGGTTTGCCATCTTTTTTTAAGCGCATCAAGCTCATTCAGTCGCATTCGAATGGATTCAGGCACCACAACAGGAATGGGCTTCGGCTCGCTAGTCAGGTATTCTACCCTGCTTTCTGCAACTATGAAAGCCTCTTTGGCGTAAGGTTCATCTTCGACAACCTTTATCAGGCGTTCCGCAAGCCACAAGATTTGGAGCTTATCGGGTGAAACATTATATGCTTTGGCTAGAACAGGTATCTGGCTGGCAGTAGGCATACGATCCCCTGTTTCGATCTTGCTAATGGTAGCCTGATCGATTTGCGTTGCACGCACTAACTCCCTGATAGTGAGACCAAGTTCTGTTCTGCGTTGATGAAGAAATGTTGCAAATTTCATTATGACCTAATTTGTCATGACAAAATTAGTCATTTTTATTCGGTTTTTTTACTTTTCCAAATATTTTTTTTTCACCACGTCAAATGCCGGTTTCTTTCGGCCATAATAATCAATGATAGACCAGCTTGCCCCGGGCCAGGGTTCATTAAATTGCCAGAGTAATGTACCCATACAATAAGGAGAAGCATTTCGATGTGCCGGAATAGCTTTCTCAAAGGCCCTGACTTGAAGAAGGTGGCTCCATTTTACAAATTCTTGAAAATCCTTCGGGTCTGGCAGTCCTTCCATCTCAATATATTTGCGGATCAGGCGATTGCCTTTATACGATCGCTGATGAAATGCCATGACACGGCTGCTATCTGACCAATCTTCAGGGATTGAAAACACCTGAATGCTTTCCCAAACGGGCAATGATTGCATCCCATATTCTCCCATAAATCGTGGAACCCAGGTCTCTAGACTGTCGAGATCCATCTCGCCATGCCATATCCCCCAGAAGTGATTGTTCCCATGCGCCAAATCCGTTTTTACGCCCCAATTAATGACTGGGGACGAAGGCAGGTAACTGATCCCCGGATGGTAAGTGGTAACCTGTCTGGGAAGAAGTTTCTCAAAAAGCTTAGTATAATCATTCGTCATTTGATCCTGTTGCCTCTGCGTGTACCCATAAGTCTGCTGCCAGCCCCAGTTCGTCCAGGCCACTGCTATCTCATTATTCCCGCACCAAAGCGCTATACTTGGATGACGTCGCAATCGTTGGATTTGAAATTTCGCCTCTTCTTGAACGGAAGTCAGAAAAGATTCATCACCCGGATACATAGTCCCGGCAAACATAAAATCCTGCCACACAAGGATACCCAATGAATCAGCCAAATCATAGAACAGATCATGTTCATAAATACCACCACCCCATACACGAAGCATATTCATGTTGGCGTCGGCAGCAAGTCCAAGAAGGTATTCGTATTTTTCGGCATCCACGCGGGCAGGAAACATATCTGCCGGAACCCAGTTCGCACCTTGTACGAACAACGGCTTCCCATTGATCAAAAAACGAAAGGCGGTACCCAGACTGTCCACACCTTGATCGAGTGCAATGGTCCGAATGCCCGCAAGAAAAGCAAATCGATCACCTCCAGAAGTACCTTGTACCTGAACATCCACCGCATATCGATAAGCAGCACCCTGACCTCGGGGCCACCAAAGGGCAGGATTTTCCAGGGTAATGGGAATAAAAAACTCGGAGGATCCAGGAATCACATAAAACGAACCCATACCTTTTTCTTCTCCAATCTGCCATTTCAGGGCAACGATATCCGCATCATCTGTTTCGACGGTGCCCCTGAGTATGACCAGAGCCTGTCTATCATCAATGGTTTGGGTTTCCAGCCAAACATGGTCCAGTCGTAAACCTGACCAACCTTCC
This sequence comes from Chitinophagales bacterium, assembly GCA_038328415.1. Classification (GTDB taxonomy): domain Bacteria; phylum Bacteroidota; class Bacteroidia; order Chitinophagales; family Saprospiraceae; genus JAGNXB01. The sequence goes on from JBBQMA010000253.1 coordinate 2,087, forward strand.
AGGCGCACCTCCCGCCAAATACCGCACCCGGGCAAAGAAGGAGCGAAATCCCATCCAAACTGGTAGGGTGCCTTGCGGGTAAATACGGAAGGTTTTCCTGGAAACGGATCACTGTCAGCGGGGTAAGTCCAATCTGCTTGCCGGGACTTCTCCTCACCCCGGAACACTGTCGGATGAAAGACAATCCGAATGTGCACAGGCTGGAGGGTGGCCTCAAGTTGGAGGGGGATGCGCCATTGCAGAAACATATTGTCTGCCTGCAACATTAGCACATCATTTACATAGACGTCCGCATAGGTATCCAGTCCATCAAAAACAAGCTCAATGCGTTTTGTACCTTCCCAATGAGGAGGCAAATCCAATTGCTTTTCATAAATCCATGTCGCACGGTCGATCCACCCCAGGTGACGGGCATTATCCCTGTAAAATGGATCATCAATAAGTTGATGATTAAGAAGATCTGTATGGATAGCTCCTGGCACTGAAGCTGTTCTTGTGATCCCATCCTCTGAATTGCGGAAGGTCCATCCATCATGAAGAGGAAACTGGACTAGCTGGCAAATGCCTTGATTATTAAAACCAAAAAAAAATAAAAGGACTATTACGCATTTATGCGCGGCATCTGCAACAATAAGTGAGTTCAATGATAACGTGAAGATGAGTCTCATGACAACCTGTTTTAAGAAATCTTGCTTGATGATGTTATCAAACACCACTTCATCATTCCTTGCATGATCAAGGCATTGGCGCGGCCATTGGATTGATCGGAGGCAGCAGAATGTACTGCGCGAATCCCTGCAAGGCACAGGATAGCCAAATCATTGGGTCGCACACCGCCGGCAGCTATGATATCCAGTCCCGGGCCAGCCAATGTCTGCAACAGGGCTATAAACGCCTTATGGTCTACAGCACGTTTACCGCCCCCGGAAGTTAGTATTCTGGAGAATCCCATTCCCACAAGTTTTGGGATGGCCAGTTGAGGCTCGCGGAGCAGATCAAAGGCACGATGGAACGTCAATACATATTGACCAGCCAGATCCCCGATGAGCGATTGCAGAACCCGCTCATGAAACTCGCCATTTATTCCGACGCATCCCAAAGTAAGGCCATCTACCCCACAATCCCGGGCAATTCGAATCTGGCCTTGCATGAAGTCAAGCTCTTTCAAATTGTAATGAAAATCTCCTGGTCTCGGTCTGATCATGACACTTAGTCTTCCCTGGAAGATTTTCCGAGCCTCCCGTAACATTTCTATACCTGGCCAAAGTCCGCCATTTGGGTAGTCAATGCAGAACTCTACACTTGGCACACCCAGGTTTGAAGCCAACTGAATACTCTCCAAGTCAAAGCAGCATATTTCCAGTTTGCAGGTATCTCCTATCTTGCAAGCCACATTCATCTAAACTGAATTCATGCGGAAGATACTTCTACCTCTGATATTGTGCCCGTTCCTTCTCTTTTCTCAAACCCAATACACGGAATATGTCAATCCGTTTATTGGGACAGGGGGGCATGGCCACACGTTTCCGGGGGCAACCCTTCCCTTTGGCATGGTCCAACTCAGCCCTGACACCCGCTTAGAAGGATGGGATGGGTGCAGCGGATATCATTACGATGATGACCGTATTTATGGCTTTTCGCATACCCATCTCAGTGGCACAGGCGTGGCCGATTATTGTGATGTTTTATTAAAGCCGATGAGCAGGCCTGCAAGCTTTGATCGGGAATCCTATGCTTCAAAATTTTTGCATGGCAAAGAATCCGCCAGTCCAGGATTTTACTCTGTTTATCTGGAAGAGGATAAGCTACTCGCGGAATTGACAGCTACGAAGCGGGTTGGATTCCATCGCTACACGTTCACGCCAGAAATGGCCCAACACGTGATTCTTGACTTGACCCACCGGGACCAGGTATTGGAGGCTTCACTTGAAGTCGTCAACGATAGGCGCATTCGTGGCATGCGGCGATCCAGCTCCTGGGCTAAGGACCAGGTCATCTATTTTGTCATGGAATTTGACCGTCCCATCACAAATTGGGTCATTCGCAATGAAGGCAGGGAGGACCAACGAAAAACCGGAATCACACAAGCAAAGGACATTGCCGCATCGTTCACTTTCGAAAGCCGCAATCAGCCTCTTCTTGTAAAAGTCGGGTTATCATTAGTCAGCATGGAAGGTGCAGGGGATAATCTGGCATCTGAATGCCCGGGTTGGGATTTTGATAAAATAAAGGAAACCGCTGACGCTACCTGGCAGGAAGAGCTATCCAAAATTAAGGTCAAAGGAAATGATCCGGACAACATGACCAATTTTTATACGGCCCTATACCACTGTATGATCCATCCTAATATAGTTTCGGATGTGGATGGAAACTATCGCGGCATGGACAGAAAAGTGCATAAAGCCATTGGCTATGACCATTACTCTGTATTCTCCTTGTGGGATACATATAGGGCTTTGCATCCATTGCTGACCATCATTGACACCCGCAGAACCAATGATTTTATTCGAAGCATGTTGGCCATGTATGAGCAATCAGGCAGGCTTCCTGTCTGGGAGCTTGCCGCCAACGAAACCAATTGCATGATTGGCTACCATGCCGTAAGTGTTATAGCCGATGCCTATTTGAAAAAAATCAGAAATTGGGACAGCGACCTGGCACTGGAAGCCATGGTTACGACGGCGAATAGTCCAATATTTGGTCTGCCGG
>JBBQMA010000254.1:0-4774 GCA_038328415.1 Chitinophagales bacterium
ATCATAGATTACTTGAATGGATGCCCCACAATCTGATTCCTTTTTAATATGGATCTCGATGCATGATTTGGCCGTACAGCCATTGGCGCTGGTAACCGTCACACAGTAGGTACCCGACTTTTCAACAACAATATATTCATCCGTACTGCCATTGGACCAACTATAGGTAAAGGGACCATCCCCTTTCGGGTGGGCGATAAGTTTAAATTTCTTTCCGGAATTTTCCAGGGGTACGGCTTGAATCTCCACCGAGCATTCAGTATTTTGACCTACCACAAAACAAGCCTTGCCTGTGCAGCCTTCATGATCGGTCACAGTGACACAGTAAGTGCCGTCTTTCTCAGGCTCGATGATTTGAGTGTGGGCTCCATTACTCCAGGAATAGGTATACGGTGCTTTGCCCGACTTGGCTTGCGCTTTCAGTGTAATATGCCCATTATTATTAGTCCCCTTAATAAGTTCCACACCAATTTCGCAATCCACCTGACAATATACAAAGTGGGCGTCCGCCTGGGGGTTTGACTTGGAAAAATGGACTGTTTTTACCAGCTCCTTATTATTGCAGTCCAAGAGAGAAATGAGAGCATTACCTTCTGGCATGTTGTCATCAATCGTAAACTGAGCTAGGTACTTCCCATTGGCTAGGGTAAGTACTGTCTGCGATTGGGTAAATGAATTGCCGATCTTAATCTGCACCAGAACCGCGATATTGGAAACGGGAGTGCTGTCAGATTTCTTGACATAGCCGAAAATAGTGACCTGGTATGCCATCACCAGATTGCCTACTAGCAGGAAAAGGAGGATTGGGAGTAATTTTTTCATAGAATGGAGATGAAGGAAAAATTATGGATTATCGGCTCAGGTCATTAAAGATACAGAAAAACAAGCTCACGATGCCCGGGGTTTCGAATTTTATACAATCTTTGGTATGGGGAGGCCATCTGTCGGGAAACGGTTTACAGTTAACCTGATCTGTACACAAGTCTTTCTTTTTAGTACTAAAATAAACGAATCCAATCCTATGGTCAATAAATTATTCACCAGGGTCTTTATTCTTACAATCCTACTTTCCCTTGGAATTTTATGCTGTTGGGAAATGTATTGCAGATCCCTGGGATTTGTAGCTACCCTGGATGATGACAAATATCTGTGGGCTGAAAAGCGCCATTTGGTGCGGGATAATGATCCGGAGCAGGTCCTGATCATTGGCGCATCCCGTGCGCATTTTGACTTTCAGCTTGATGAATGGGAAGAGGCAACCGGCGTGCGGCCTGTTCAATTGGCGGCGGATGGCAAATCAGGGGCACCGGTTCTGTTGGATATTGTAAAAAACACACACTTTAATGGCACAATTATTATGAATATTACGGAGGATCTCTTTTTTATCCATCCACATGATTCTATTGGAGGCTACCGACGTTCCAAACAATGGGTAGACTTTTTCCATAACCGTACCTTGGCACAGCGACTAAATCACACATTATCTTATGCCATCCAACCGTATTTCGCTTTTCTCACTACTGGAGAGGAAGGAGATCCTGACTTAAAATCCATGGTTAATGCGATTCCGCTTAGGGGTCGACTCGAGGACCCATTTTTACCTTTTCCACGTTTTTCCTATGTCGATAAAGACCGCAATACAACCATGCTTCCAAAAATGGAAACCGATACCGCCTTTCAAAATACCATCCGCCGTGTTTGGGTTGATCCAAAGGACAGACCTGAGCGTAATGACAAGTTAATTGCCACGAGTTTTCCATTTTACCAGGATCTGATAAAGGCATTTAAAGCACGCGGTGGTAAAATTATACTGACCCGCAATCCTTCGCATGGGGAATATCGCAAGATTGAAGAGATGGTTTATCCCCGTACTAAATATTGGGACGCATTTACCAATCTGGCCCAATGTCCTTCGTATCACTTTGAAGATTACCCGGCATTAAATCAATTTTATACACCGGAATGGTCACACCTATCTACACCGGATGCTCAAAAATATACGGTGGAACTGATTTCCATTCTTCAGGCAGATGGCCATTTATAATAAAATCAAGTACCCCGATCCTTACCAATTAAGTTTAGGTTATGTTATTTAATTCCCTCGGTTTTTTGGTGCTGCTAGCTGTGGTACTGATTTATTGGCACTTGCCTGTAACATGGGTGCACAAAAAACGGATGCTGGTGTTGGCCAGTTATATTTTTTATGGTTTATGGAATCCACCGCTTGTTCTTTTACTTTGGATTTCCACTATCGTCGACTGGGTAGCCGGTAATAAATTATATAATGAAACTGCCCCCCGGCGACGAAAGGCCTGGCTGCTGCTGAGCATACTTATTAACATGGGGTTTCTGGTATTCTTTAAATATGGTGAATTTCTGATAGAAAATTTTCAGGTTATTCTCGGTTGGTTAGGCATGACCTTCATTCCGCTGGAATGGAACATTATTCTTCCCATGGGGATTTCGTTTTATACGTTCCAGACAATGTCGTATTCCATCGACATGTATAACCGTCGGATAAAACCGGCAAATACGTTCCTTGATTTCGCCTTGTATGTCACCTTTTTTCCTCAATTGGTTGCAGGTCCGATTGTGCGCTCCAGTGAACTGGTCACGCAATTTTACAATCCGGTCCGTGCCACAAGTCAACAACTTATATGGGGTGCATTTCTGCTCACGCTGGGACTATTCCTCAAGGTGGTGATGGCTGATGTCCTTCTTGCCGATATCGCTGAAGCGGTGTTCAGATCGAAGCAACTGCTTCATGGGTTGGATGCATGGACTGGAACCCTGGCCTTTTCTGGTCAGATCTTTTTTGACTTTGCCGGCTATTCTACATGTGCTATCGGCATCGCGCTGATGCTTGGATTCACACTACCTGATAACTTCCGTTATCCCTATGCCTCCATAGGTTTTTCGGAATTTTGGCAACGGTGGCATATTACGCTGTCGAGCTGGTTGCGCGACTACTTGTATATTCCTCTTGGAGGAAACCGACTCGGTGGCAGGCGTACAGCAATCAATCTCATGCTGACTATGCTTTTAGGCGGTCTGTGGCATGGTGCCGGATGGACCTTCTTATTTTGGGGATTTTTGCATGGGTTTTATCTTACCTGCGAACGCTTCTACAAAATGCGGTACGGCACACTGCGAAATTCCTGGAATGGGATATGGCTAGCTTTAGGAACTTATATCCTAGTGAATATCACATGGGTCTTTTTCAGAGCCCGTGATTTTGCTAATGCACTTGACCTACTTGGAGCCATGTTCTGGTTCCAGAGAGATGGAAAAAAGATGCTGGAGTATAGAGAAATTGTCCAGGTGATGATTGTAATCATTTTGTTGTTTATATGTCACTGGTTTATGCGAAATTCGTCTGTGAAGGAATTGGCCGATAAATCGCCCTGGTGGCTCGTTGGAACGGTCTGGGCGATCATGGTCGTTGTATTAGTGATAGCGCAGGGCAGTGGTGAGCAGTTTATTTATTTTCAATTTTAATAACGCCTCCACTACCCGATTAGGTTTTGCAAAAAAGTACGTCATGATAAAAAATATATTGGTCCTTGTGGACTTTCAGGATCCAAAATCGCTGGTTGTAGCACGCGCCTCCAGTTTGGCACTGGCGTATCATGCCAAATGTTGGCTCATCCATGTAGCCGCGCCCGAACCGGATTTTATGGGCTATGAACCGGGTCCGCAATATGTGCGGGATGAGCGGGCCAAGGAGCTCCGGGCACAGCATGTGCTCCTACAAAAACAGAAAGATTGGCTGGCAACGTTTGGCATCGAAAGTGAGGCGCTCTTGGTTCAGGGACCGGTGGCCGAAACCATATTGGCGGAAGCTGAAAAACTGCACACCGATCTCCTGGTTTTGGGCCGCCACAAACACAGCACCCTGCATGAATGGGTGATTGGAAGCGTAGGTAAAGAAGTCATCCGGCGATCGGAGGTGCCGGTGGTGGTGGTGCCAATTCATAGTTCTTGAGGACGGGGGAGTTGGTTCGTTGTTTCGTTGATGCGTTGTTTCGTTGATGCGTTTAGAAAGCTGGAAGGTCAAAGGTGGAAGCTGCCCTTCCCCTCGCAATTACCCTGCCTCCCATTGTGACAACCCGACGACCATGACAACCTTAGTATGGTTGTTCGTTGTTCGTTTGGAGAAAAACCAAGACAACCCAACATCTATGATTATCAGGTTATATTGGTTTAGAAGGTTTAGGGGTTTAGGGTCATGAAGTTTGATAGTTTGAAAACAGATTCAAACAGCGCAACATGATCCAGGCAGCCCCTACAGAAGAAGCTACCGCTTGTCTGCATCTTCGACCAACTTCCTGTAAGGGGAGGGCCGGATATTCAGTTAACTATGTTTTTGAAATAGGCAGCAACCAATTTTTCCTCTACAACGGTTCGGCCCTCCCCTGGAGAGGGGTAGTTCCATAGATAATGACATTCAGCTACAGGCTGAATCGTCATTAGGGCAGACGAGCCGCAACACTATTTCCAAACGATGTTTATACTCAATAACGGTCCATCCTTCCCCCCTGCCTTCTTAGGTCGGCAGGCAGGCTGCCGGGGCTAGACCTAAGATACTGACATTCAGCTAAAAGCTGAATCGTCAGGGTTCCATGCTGACAATATAACATATGTTTGCATTCAGAACAAACGATTGATTTATATTGCAACATTATGTACCTTTGTTTAGTCAAACTTCGAATCCTACATTATGGCCATAATTATGTCTCAGCAGCAAATTGGACAGCGGATAGCTGGCCTTCGC
>JBBQMA010000255.1:0-4733 GCA_038328415.1 Chitinophagales bacterium
AATAAATTTATCCTTATAGAAATCTATCCTATTTTTACATACATTTACCAAGCCAAAAAAAGGAAATGAACTTAATTTAATACATAATTTCATGATGAAAATATTTAAAGAACGGATATAGCGATTCGATATACAAGGACAGGCTCTGTGACTCCCTTTAATTGAAGAAATTCGTGATTATTATCCATGTGTTTAAAAGCCATATGTCTCGTAGAGGCATTTGTGATAATCACCTCGCCTCCCTTAGCCGCACTACAAAGTCGTGCTGCCAAATTAACTGTCGCGCCTATGACAGTATAATCCAGCCGATCCCCTGCACCAACATTGCCCATAACTACCGGACCAAGGTGGATACCTATCCCCACCGCAAGAGATTCATTCCGCTCTTTTGCCAGTTGAGAAGCCTTCTTTTGTATGGATGTGGCGCATAACCAGGCACGCTCCACACAGTTGTCTCCAATAAAAAGGGCAAGCACTTCGTCTCCCACAAATTTGTCCACCACACCGTTATACCGGATCACCTCTTCCGACTGAAAGCCAAGCCAGGCATTAAGCATTGCAATCGTTTCGGCGGGGTCCTTTAACTCAGCATAGGCAGTAAAACCTCGAATATCTGAAAATAAAACAGCAATTTCCAATCGTTGGCCAAGGTCTGCATCTGGGTTGTCACTTTGTGTGATCATCCGCAATGTGTGTGAGCCTACATATTTTGACAGGTACAGCCGCTCCTTAAATGCACTAACCATTTCATTGAATGCGTCAATGAGACGACCATATTCGTCTCTGGTCGTACTCACCATTTTAATTTGTAGATCGCCGGATCGGACCACATCCATCGCTCTGACCAGAGCCAGGACAGGTTTCGTGAACTGATTGCCTAAAAGAAATGCAAGCAAACCAGCGATAAACAAACCCGCAAGCCCAATCAAAATTATTTTTCGGAAAAGGGTACTGAGCAATTCCAATTGGTAAGCCTTAGGCGTTGTTGCCACATAATAACCTTTTGCCCCATCACCTAATCCCCTTGCAAATCCAAATACCTCTTCACCCAAAAACAACGTCGAAAAAACAAGTTCCTCCGACTTACCTGCCAATGCTTTTTTAATTTGTTCCTTATTCTGAGCAAGAAAATCCTTAAATAAATCGGTGGACGCTAAACCAGATTTGGTTAAACTGGTTCCAATTAAATGGTTGTCTAAAAAAATATGAATATCAATGTTTGAAGTACCTTTCAATTCTAGCGCTTCATAATTTGAAAAGCGACTTCCTAAGGTGATGGTACCAAGTTGCTTGCCATCTACTTCAATGGGGGCTGTGACAACCTGATATAAGCCACCATTCACATCCCAAAGTATGGGTTGTTGCTCAAGGTCCAAAACGGAAGTAATTCCTGAAAGTATATTGGCCACCTCTGGTTTATCGATAAGGGTTATTCCTGTCAACTCTTGATGATCAAGCCACGCTAATACCTCTCCCTTATTATCTGTAACAATAAATAGATCCGTTTTAATAAAACCAGCTAGCTCATCTACTGACTGATATACTGATGGTGCATGCGCAAGTGATACATTGGCTTTAAAAGCAGGGTTTTGACCTATTAACAAGCAACTCTCCACCAGCCTGTCATAAACTAATGTTTCCTGCTTGTAAAAATGATTCCTAGTCTTGTCAAAGTCGGCAATGACCTTTTGAAGCACCTCATTGTGTACATTTCTATAGACAATAAACAATATACTTATCAATATGCCCGTCGCAGTGATCGCTATAAGCAGTATGAGGCGAGTGCGTATGGAAATGGGAGTGATCTTGCCCATAAAAAATAGTACATTAATTAACCTTTCGAATGAACTTAATTTCGGAAGTCTCACTTAATTCAAAATCTTGTCTTTTGACTTCGTCTCCTAGTACTTTTATGGACGTATGTTTCCACCCAAAATTAGGATGGAAAACACTCAATGTATATAGACCATCAGGCAAATTTTCCAGCCGATAATGTCCCTGTAAATCTGCCCGAACAAAATAAGGCGTTTCGAGGCTCAGAATAGTAGCATTCATCTGTGGGTGAATGTCGCAAAACAACTTAATTTCACCAGATTGATTAATTTGTTGGTATCGGCGGTTTTGGGGCGGTCTTCGCCCAATATTGAATCGAGCGCCAGGGGTTATACTGAATACATTGTGGTAAAAGTCATCTGCATTTTCTATAATTACTGTCGAACCTTTCGTGACTGGAAGAATATTGGGGATAAATGTTTTCTCCTTTTGTAACAAATAAGCATCCTTTGAAGGAGGCAGCATGGGTTTGAACTCAAGCGGATATAGTGCAACGACTACATTATTATTGGGCAAGTTGGTCTGTTCCGCCTGACGCTTTGATTCATTGACAACTTCTGCGCCTCGGTTTCTGTAAGCATTACCTCGTTTTATGGCCGGTCTCTTACTGACTGGCGGCATGGTGATCTGACCGTGCAGAACATTCCTGCCACTAGGTTGTGCTGCACAAAATAAATAGGCCATTAAATTAAAAGCGATCAGACAAATTCGAATCATTGTCAAGATTTATACCACTATTTAGCTAGTATACTTACACGGTAATAATAAATTATCATTCGTCAATGATAACATTTTTTCTTGAACTCCACCGCAAATACCCCAATAAGATTAATAAAAGCCCTACCCCTGCATACATCCCTACCCTTAGCCAATGTTGCTGCACTGCCCGAATACGACTCTCCACATAAAATGGATTCCCTGCACCGGGTGTGCCTGTACCCAACCGAACCTCCCAATTTTTGGGTTGGGCATTATCCAACTCCGGCAACAAAAGCGACAAGGTAAACACCGTATCAACTGGTGACAATGCATACCGCACACTGTCGACATATGCCCCGTCATATGTGTACAGATAGACCGATTCATCGCGCTTGTTTAACCCAAAGGAAAAATCGCCCTCTACAGCAGGAACTCCGGGGAAATACCGTTTAAATTTCTGGATATTCTGACAAAAAACAAGATATCCCCCAGGTGGCACAATAGCCGTCGGCAACCTGTACTGATGTTTAGCATCTGCCAACAACCATGAAGTGACATCTACTGCTCCTTTAGATGAATTATAAAGTTCTACCCAGTCGCCAGATTGGCGATTATTTGCGCCAATTTCATTAATAAATATTTCTTCCGCAAACTCAAACCGATAAGGTTCAAACTTTGCCCGTATAGCCGGCGACCCAGCCGAAACTATCAAATCATATTCCCATGACTTAGTTGGCAAGCCCTCCCATCCTGCAAATCGGTACCCGGGTTTTACATCTATTTTTAAATGAACCTTTAGGCCTGCCGGATAAATAAGTTCCAAACTGTCATCCTCGACAATAATGCGCTCATTGATCTGCAATATACCTCCGGCTGTCGAACTAAATTGAATACGCGTTTCTTCCTGCAATCCAAACGCCTCAATCAGATGCCTCCTCAACCATTCCGGACGATAACGTGCAAATTGGACCATTGACGCAATATGGTCCTCCCATCGCTCAGGTTTTAATTTCCACCGGGCAAAATGACGGGGAATTTCAGGCTTATATATGGATACAAATTCATTTATTCGGTTCTCAACATGTTCAGATGAAAAGTGCGAATGAAGCAATTCAAAAAATGTAGCAATAAATCTATCCTTAAATCCAGGATTTTCTAAAAGCTTCCGCAATAAGTAAGTACTCCAAGGCGGATTGGGCCATGAGGGACCGTTTGGCTCGAGTTGGAAAGCCAATGTATTATTTTTATAAGCCTGTGGATTATGCAGACCAAATCCCTGATCGACATCATAAAGAATCCACCGCCAGCGGCCATCCGCACGATGCGGGCGCCAAAAACGTATGTTTCCCCCGGCATCCTGATTATCAAAATATATCTGAGCAATTTGATAATACATAAAATTTTCAGTATCCATCATCCGGTCTATCGCTTGGAAATGCACATCTTCGCGTAAATCATGCGTCCGAATATATTCAAGCATACGTTTGTAATGCATCGCATTTCCCTTTTTGGGATGGGCATTATGCTCCAATAAATCTATGCTATCCCGGTCTTCACCCGATTGATCCTCCAGAAAAAATCGATTAATTTTTTCCCGAATATTATACACACCCCAATACTGACCGTTCAGGTACACATGCGCCGGCTGATGATCTTGTTTTTCCAGATCCCATCCATCCAATAAGGAAGCCATAAGTGCATCCCTAAAGTGCGATTTGCCCCAGTCACTTCCACCATTTCGAAAAACGAGTGACCTGAACTTCTCAGGACCACCTACTCCAAAAATTGGATAATTGATGCGCTTTTTTCCATAGCGTTCCCGCGCCGTGATTGAAAAAGATTTCTGAGCAAATAAACGACTCATGCCTCCAAATAAACGAAAACCTGCATTTTTGTTAAATACTGGCCGACCTTCAGCATCGAATATTTCAATATGCGAAAAAAGTTCCTTCTTACTCCAAAAATTGGCGCCCGGTTTTTTCCATGAATCGTTGGATGCATACCATCCCTCCCGATATAAACCATATTCGGGATTAAACAAGGCATCTGGTGACACAGCAACTGAAATGGTAAGAAATGAGCTTTTAGGTTCATATAAAAAATATGTATTTGCCTTTTCTCCTGCACACCGCCCGGATGCGCAAGCGATGGCCCTGACCACTTTCGTCCGTTCTATTTTTATGGGATGATCATACGCTTTG
>JBBQMA010000256.1:0-4713 GCA_038328415.1 Chitinophagales bacterium
GGCCAACCTCGACCTCTAATTCAAGAATTTTACACTCCGCCTCCTGGCAACATACTTTCCCTAATTCAAAAGCCTTTTCACAATCTAAAAACTCCTTGTCCTGAATAAGGAATTCGTATTCTGTGGAACAATTGGCAACCAAAGGACCAATCACGATGGGTAGATCTGCATAATTGTATTCACCATAAACGATACCATTACCTTTAACTTTGAAACCATTAGGTCCCGGATTAACTGGAAGAAAGTTTATGTGCACAAAGAATATTTCTTCCCCATCACATTCATACTCCACATTTAGTTCTTTGATCATACAGGCATTATTGCCCTCACATTCAGGAGATACAAATTCTTTAATTGCACAGCATTCGCCATGTTCGCTATCGCATACTTTTATCCAGTCATTATTACCACCTGATTTAGGGAAATTTGGAATGAATAAAGGCAATGAGTAAGGATAGATACCAAAGTATGCCCCGTTGGCATAAACTTTAAAGCTATCACTTTGGCCGGGCGTAAATTGAAAGTTTACCCACAACTTATATGTGCCATCCTCATTGCAATTACCAATATCAATTCCTAACTCCTTAATTTGACAATCTGATTCTTCACAGCACTTTTTGCCAAGTTCGAACACTGCAAAGCAGTTTGATTCTTCGAGATCTTTAACAACAAATTCCCATTCTTTCTTGCAATCACCAGCCAATGGGCCAATTGAAATAGGTAGATCAGCATAAAGGAACTCTCCATGATTCATACCGTTGCCTAATACTTTGAATGCATCTCCGGCGGGGTTCTGAACAATGAAATCAATAGTCACAAAGAAGAATCCATCTCCATTGCATTCCCCTGCTTCAACGACAAGTTCCTGGATGTGACATTCTTCATTGTTCCCACATTCTTTTGAGAGAAATTCGTAAATTTTACAACATAGCGGATTATCGTTATCACATATTTTTATCCAATCATGGCTATTCCCACTCTTTGGAAAATTTACGATGGTTATAGGCAAATCGGCATATTGATAATTTCCAAAATAGCTCCCATTCACCCAAAGTTCAAATAAAGAGCTCTGGACATTGACATATTGGAAGTTTACCGTTAGCTCGTAGGTTGAATCCGAAGTGCATTCTCCCTTTTCTATTTGGACTTCAGATATTTCACAATCATTTTGTAGATCACATTCCTTGGTATCAAATTCCTTTATACGACAACAGTTCTCATTGTCATTATCACATACTCTGATCCAGTCATTATTATTCCCACTCTTAGGGAAATCAGGAATTGTAATTGGCAATTGGCTATATAAGTAATAGCCAAAAAACTGTCCATTGGCCCACAAATCAAAACCAGTACCTCCGACATTGACATATTCAAAGTCAACCGTAAGCGTATATGTTGTATCAGATGTACAAGCACCCTTTTCAACCACAACATTATAGATCTCGCATGCCGTTTCCAGTTTGTTGTTATGGCCGAAGCAGAATACCGACGATGATAGTAATACCAGCAAACTGAAGTATTGCGCAGCAATTAGGGTCTTTTTCATATTTTGAGGGGATTACGTAATTAATCTGAAGAACACATTCCAAACCTAAACGCTGCTTAACTTTGTGAAATGCAAGCACTCTTATTAAAAGGCAAGGATCATGAACCCATCCTGGAAGAAATTTCAATAGGTCAACCTGCTTCTGGAAGGGTTGAAATTCACTTACGTTCCGCTGCTCTGAATCATCGTGATGTTTGGATTCAGAAAGGGCTTTATGCTGGGCTAACTTATCCCATAATACCAGGGAGTGATGGTGCCGGATACCTAAATGATAAACCAGTAATTATAAATCCCGGTATGGGCTGGGGTAGTAATGAACGGTTTCAGGGACCCGATTTTAAGATATTGGGCATGCCGGATAATGGGACATTTTGTCAAAGGGTTCATGTCCCTGTAGAGCAGGTATATTCTATGCCTCCCCATCTTAGTTTTGAGGAGGCAGCTGCAATTCCCCTTGCCGGTGTTACTGCCTATCGTGCACTTTTTTCCCAAGGCCAGCTTAAGCAAGGCGAACGAGTGTTCATTTCCGGCATTGGGGGAGGTGTTGCCTTATGGGCCTGCCAATTTGCAATCGCTTATGGCGCTGAGGTCTGGGTAAGTTCAGGTAGTGATGAAAAATTGGTTCGTTCCAAACGGATCGGCGCCGCCGGTGGTTTTAATTACAAGGAGAACCACTGGACTGATCATGCTAAAAAAGCTGGCGGATTTGATCTTATTATTGATGGAGCTGGCGGTCCCGCTATTTCAGATTATATCAAACTCGCTAAACCCGGTGGTCGCCTGGTTCTATACGGTGGCACTGTCGGCCCGACAAGCCCATTGATACCCCAAAACATTTTTTGGAAACAACTCAGTATCATCGGCTCTACAATGGGAAGTACCCTGGATTTTGAACAAATGCTTGCATTTATAAATGCAAATCGGATAGCCCCCATTATCGATAAAGTATATACCATGGAGAATGGATCCATCGCATTCCAACGAATGACAAATGGTGCCCAATTCGGAAAAATCATTCTTCAGATTCCGGCATGATCCGTATAGGCTTGTTATCAGATACCCATGGATATATGGGCGCTGAGATATTGGAAATAGTCCAAACGTGTGATGAGATTTGGCATGCCGGTGATATTGGAAGTGGTCATGTAATCAAGGATCTTGAACAAATTGCCCCTGTCAGAGCCGTATACGGTAATATTGACGGTGGTGAGCTAAGACGACAATTTCCCGAGAATAACCTTTTCACCATCGAACAAACGAAGGTCTTCATTACGCATATTGGTGGATTTCCGGGCAGATATAACAGTCGTGTGAAAGCGGAAATCCTGAATTCAAAACCGGACTTAGTCATCTGCGGTCATTCTCATATACTAAAAGTTATGCGGGATCATAATTTGGGGCATCTTCATATGAATCCGGGGGCAGCAGGCCTATACGGATTTCATATCATGCGCACTATGCTCACCTTTTCTATTCATCATGGCAAGATCATTGAATTAGCTGTGGTGGAATTTGGAAAACGTGGCCATTTATAACTTGTTAAGTGCTTGTTCGAAATCCTGAATTATCGACGTTACATCTTCAATGCCTACCGAAACTCTGATCAGCCCTTCAGTGATACCTTGCGCTGTTCGTATTATGGAAGGAATTTTTAGATGCGAACTTGATGCAGGATGTAGAATTAATGTATCTACATCACCTAAGGTAGGTGCAATACTGGCCACTCGCAGTTGATTCATTAGTGCCAACGCATCTGATCTACCTGTGCCAACATCAAAACTTAACATTCCCCCAAAATCTACCATTTGTTGTTTGGCAATTAAATGAGTTGAATGGGAAGCCAGCCCTGGATAATTCACCTTATTTACCTTGGGATGCTTATCCAGCCAGGCCGCCAAAGTAGCAGCATTTGAACAATGCCTTTCCATTCTTAATGGTAAGGTTCTGATGCCATTTGCGACCATCCAGGCATCGAAAGGATTACAGGTTGCCCCGGTTAATTTCAGAACCTGCCATATTTGGTTGAGCATGATTGATTTATCCCTTCCAATAATAGCCCCTGCAATACCTGTACCATGGCCATTCAAATACTTGGTTGTTGAATGGATGACAAAATCACAACCTTTTGAAAGTGGTCGTTGTAGGTATGGGGTGCAAAATGTATTGTCCACAATTGTTTTGCACCCAAATTCAGCAGCAAGCTGACTTAGTGTTTCCAGATCAATGCAATTTAAGGTTGGATTAGTGGGACTTTCCAGATACACCACACTTATCTCCGGGTCGGTGGATAGAATTGATCGGACATAATCGGAATCATCCAGGTTTTCAAAAATGGGGATGATCCCTAGGCCTCTGAGGACCTTTTCAAATAACTCAGTTGTTCCACCATAAAGGTTTGCCTGCGTCAACACTTTACCGCCTTTAGGCAACAAACCCAACATAAGAACATGAATGGCTGCCATACCAGAGCTGGTCAACAATGCCGTAGCTTTCTCAACTAAACCAAATCCCTCCAATGCTGCCAGCCGATTGGCAACCGCATCGATAGTTGGATTGCCGTAGCGGCTATATACATAACCTGATGCTTTCCCTTCAAAGATGTCAATGCTATCTTCAACTTGTTCAAAAGCAAACGAGGAACTCAGATAAAGTGGCAATTGCTGCGTAGGGTTACTACTGGGAACGTCAAGCTTTTGTACACATAACGTGGTGAAATCACTTTTCATAATGACGGGTGTAACTTTAGGGCGAAAAATATAAAAAGAAATTGAAGGAATCAGAAGAAAAAACACCTGACCTGGAAGAGGTAGATGAATTCTACGAAGAATTTGAAATACGTGTAGATCCTGGTCAGGGCCTACTTCGCATTGACAAATTTCTGACGGACAGAATCGAACGAGCAACCAGAAATAAAATCCAAAATGCGATTAAGACAGGCTCCATCCTGGTAAACACAAAGCCAGTCAAATCCAATTATCGCATTAAACCACGTGACGCAATTAAAGTTGTGTTACCTCGAACCCTTGAAGGATTAGGCAAGGTGATCGCCCAGGATTTGCCACTTGACATCATTTATGAAGATGATACGTTGTTGATTGTGAATAAAAAAGCAGGAATGGTTGTGCATCCTGGCATAAGCAATTTTGATGGAACGCTCGTCAATGCTC
>JBBQMA010000257.1:0-4713 GCA_038328415.1 Chitinophagales bacterium
AGGTTTAGTTATATACCGACTCTTTACAGAATTTCATAACCAACAAGGCGTAGAAAATTGCACGGTGTTTTTGACGGTTGGACGAGCCCATTGCTGCAATGGCTTCTTGTATAGCTGCATCTAGTGCAGGACCATCAGCAAGACCCAGCTTCCCAATAAGGAAATTCTTTTTTACACGGGCCAGCTCATCAGGGTCAGATCCGGAAACCAAAGAGGCATCAGCGGAGTAGATCGATGGGCCTAGGCCTTTAGTTACAGCAGTCAGCAATTCCTTGCTAATCGATAATCCTAACTCTGCGGCATTGTCCACATAAAGTTGGATCTTTTCATCAAGTTGACTCATAGCTAAAGTTATTTAAAGTGTAATAATTAAGAAGGGACAAAGAATCTGGTCGATAATCTTTAACACCGGAAAGATAATGTCCTCAGCGGAACTAACCTAATCAGTGCACAAATAGGATCATTTGTGCCTTCTTTTCCGTCGAACGAATGGCCATGTTCTGTTAAATGCTCATCAAATGCCATGGTGCAGGAGTTACCCTCGACCTCCAAGAATAAGATCCAACTGAGCATACGTATTATAGACCTCAGTTCTTTTGGGAAAATATGTAAAACGAAGGACTTTATTTAAGGAAAACGATTTTACTAATTGCTTTATCGGGTGTACCAAAATCAAGAGCCTCCGATGTTGAGAAAACCAGATACACCCCGCTTGCTGCGCGCTTGCCTGTATAATCCTCTCCAAACCATATAGCCTGGCCACCCAATGCAGTTGTTTCAAAGACAAGACGACCACGGATGTCCGTTATTTTAACATTGGCGTCTCTGGGCAGGCCTTTGATAGCGATTGGTCCCAGATAGTCAGGCCTGACCGGATTGGGATATACAGCTACCTTTTCAGCATGGACATCCCCTCCGGCTGGCGCATCCGTCTGATAAACCATGAGGCCTTTTTCAGTACCGATCCACATTTCGGCATTTGCGGGGTTGAAGGCCAGCGTGTTGATCTGCTTGTCGAGTAGCGGACTATTTTCGGTTGAAAAACGAGCCACTTCAGTCAGCCCGTCGGGCGATTGAACGAACAGCCCATTCCTGGTACCCAACCATTTTCGGTTTGCACCATCCACGGCTATGGCGCGGATCTCCTCATCGTTCAACAGGGCCTCCAGAATACCATCCTGAGTCACTACAATTCGAGATGCCCGGCATAGGCTTGTATTGAAAACATCACCGCAGCGGATCACCCCTAAACCATCATCAGTACCCACCCAAATGGCTCCGTCCAGATCCATTCCCAAACTGACCACTTTGCTGGAGGGAAGATTCCCCGAGCCGGCATCAAATATCCGGACTTTGTCATCCACAGGCGACATCAGATCAGTGCCTTCATGATAGACCATTAGGCCACCTGAGCCAAGTGAAAACCACTTATTATTTTGTTGGTCGACCAAACCTTTCAACAGGTTGGTATTACTTACTGGTCTAAAACTTGTCCACTGTTTATCGGCTGTAAACAGGACCAGGGGATTTGGCGCGAGGGTATTGGCTATCCACAGATGGCCGTTTTGATCCCGAACCAAGCCGCCTATCCGTTCACGCAAGGGATCACCTACCGCCCCTTGAAGCGCACTGTTCTGGTCCTGAAATATCGTTAGCTGCCCATTTTTTATTTCCAGCAAACCGCCATAATACGATCCGGCATAGATTGTACCATCCAGCGAGTCCACATCTATGGTATTGTAGTCAACACTGGCCTCCCAATACTGGAGTTCCGGATTCGCAATAAAGTTGTAGTTGATCCAATTTCCGGCCTTATTTACATAAATTCCGCTGCCATTTCCAGTGCCGCTGCCATTGGCCGAAATAGTACCACTGGCGATGTATACACTGTCGTCCAATATCCGGATTTCAGAGCTTGTAAAACCAAATGGGCTGTTATATGTCAGTTTTTCGCAGTTGCTTCCGGTCATATTTGTCTGGCGGAAGGCGAGCCATTCATCGGAAAGCCAGATGCGATCTTGCTGGTCCAGCACGGCACCGGTGGTTCGTCCTATACAATCACCATTGAACGTATTAAACAGGCCCGTAGGCGGCTGAACCAGCAAGGTGCCACCCCCACCATCCTTCGGCAAATAGCCGGCAAGCAGATGGTCGCGACTACTTTCCAGGAACCGGATCTTGTGGTTTGCTTTGTATAATACGGTTGCCAGGTTACCAGCATTCATACTCTTTAGGGTGTCATTCACAATAAAGAAAAGCGTTTGATGGGCTGCCGCAACACCCGCAGCTACATAGATATCGGGCAATCCTACCGTGTTGCCTAGTTTTTCCCATTCCAGAAAATTTTGAAAAAAACCAGAAACGGGTATACGATAAATACCTTCTTCAGTAGCCGCATACCAGGAACCTTCAAACAAGGTGGTTTGAAAAACCTGCAGACCCGTAAAAACGGTGCGTTTAAATAATTTTGTGGTCAAGTCGAATTGCACAATCCCAAACCCACAACTGATTATTGCCAGACTATCCTCGAATAAATAGATATCGTAGATCCCTTTGTCACCCGTTATACTGAGGTTGTTGGCAATATCAGGTATGTTGACCACTCCGGTTCCATCCAGTAGATCAATGTTGCCACTGGCATATCCTATGACTAGCGTGTTCAGACTGGAGCTGTAAGCCAAACGGCTAATTCCATTATCGCTCAAGCCATCAACCCGGCTGAAAAAACGGGGTGACTGGTCCGATTTGTCCACCTGCAACAACGATTGTTGGGTTGCATAATAGATATGTGCTTCAGATTGCGCTACCGCCAACCCCGTGTTGTATGGCAGCACCGCACGCCATTGGCCTATTGCCAGATTGTTGCCTTGGGCAAATGAAAGGGACGGTCCGGCCAATAGGGCCAAAAAGGGGAGGAAGTAGTTTTGAATGCGCATAGCTTACGTTAGAACCAGGAACTATAACCCGTAGGGAGCAAAAATATTGCAAATTTGAGTGCTAAAAGTCGCTTGATTCTCTCCCTCTTACCTTTGATTTTTAGATATCCGATTTTTAGCTTTTCTTTGCGGCGTCATTGACACAATGAAAACACTTACGCATGGGTAACGAAGTAGATTATAGCTGGAAAGGTGGATGTGTTCTGAGAGGCATCCTCATTGTATTACTAATTCTCGGTTTGTTGATCTGGATCTATTACAAGAACTTCCAGTTGACCTTCTAAATCCAGAGCTTTCAGGTCTTTAAGCCGGTCAGCGCGGGTTGTGCCTATTGTAGATGTCTCATCTGCTGATTGTGTTTATGATCAAAAGTAAAAGGGGTTGTTTGTCAATTGACAAGCAACCCCTTTTAAAATTTATTGGCCTGTTCAAGCCCGTTATGCCTTTGGAGTCCAGCGAGCGAAGCTAAATTTTTTCACGCCGGTGCAGTATTGATCATTTTGTTGACCATCTGTTAGTGCCTGTTCGATTTGGATGGTCCCATTTCCCATCTGGTTAATCCTTGCAACATCTGTGCGCTGGATATCCTTGTTATTTTGGCTGTTAACATGCATCAGCAGGTAGTCACCATCTGCTGTGATATCCCAGAATCCCGACTCCCGGTAGCTCATGCCGGCATTTCCCCATTCTTTTACGAACGTGCCATTGTCCCAATATGCATATTGAAGGAAAGCGCCGCGAATGGGTTCAAAAGTTCCACAATCATCCATTTCCCGGGCGATGTCAAACGGATAGGTTTCAGCAATCCATGCGCCGGTAAGGTATTGATCCATTTTACTTACAGATGCAAGTTTAGAACCTGTGTGCAACAGATGAATGCGTTCCATTGAAGCGGCATCTGTCAGGTCAATGCCGGCACATGTGGGCGTCATGCGATACAAATTGGTTTGTTTTTGCACTTGTGTCACTACGAGGAACACCGCACCGTTATACTCTTCCAGTGTCCAGTTGACCCGCTCGTATCCCATGTGACCATCAGCGTAGGTTATAATTTCGTCCGCCACGCCAAAGTCGTGGAAGATCATCTGCCCCGTTGCGTTTTCTAAACGCGTCGTTTGTAATACCCAAGTGCCTGAAGTCAGGTCGGCAGCCATGCGGGCTTTTTGGGAAGCAAAGTCGCCGGGGATTAAATATTGGCGGCAGGTTGTTTCAGGGACATGTGCCAAAATGCTTGATGAAAAACTCATCATTAGGGCGATTAGGAATAATACTTGTTTCATTTCTTAGGATTTTTTGTGTTGCTTTCGGGTGCAAAGTTAAGGTTAGGTGTCTCCAGGTTTAAAATCTTCTTTGACCAATGACGGGATTTGATCGACAAAAGGTTGCCTGATCGACGAAAAGGCAAAAAAATAGGATGATTGCATCCAATTGTTAAATAATTGAAAGGGTATTGACTATCAGTAGCTTCCGTTTGTATTAGAATAGCTATTTAGTGAAATAGGATGCGTAAACCCTCTATTTGGCGGCTCCTGCTTAAAGTTTTGTTAATGCGATCAGGAGCAGTTACCTCCGGGTAGCTATGAAATCAGTTTTAGCCGATGTGGAAAGGGGAGACCTGGTCAATTAAATAAATACGATGCTTTTCGGAGGTGTCTGCTGCTATCTTTGTTTCATGTTGGTCAAGTCCAGGGGTATTGTGCTTCGCAACCTTAAGTACAGGGATTCAAGCCTGATTGTTGATATTTATAGTCGGGAACTGGGCATACAATCCTATATA
>JBBQMA010000258.1:0-4703 GCA_038328415.1 Chitinophagales bacterium
CCTGGTTTTTTAGCCAGGCTCATTGCTTTTCTGTATTCAATGATCTTTTCGCCATCAATCTTCAGATTTGGCAATTCTTTAGCACGACCGCCCGTCGCCAGGATGATGTGTTGGGCTTCATATATAGTTTTCTTTCCCTCAGCATCCGTTACTTCCACCTTTTTGCCTCGTTGGAGTGTACCATTGCCATTGATGATGGTAATTTTATTCTTTCTAAAGAGAAATTGGATCCCCTTGCTCATTCCATCGGCAATACCTCTTGAACGTTGGATCATTTTGGTAAAATCCACTTCGGCGCCTTTGATGGAAATGCCATAATCCTCAGCATGTTGGATGTACTCAAAAACTTGCGCGCTTTTAAGTAACGCTTTGGTCGGAATACAACCCCAGTTGAGACATATACCCCCGAGTGACTCCCGTTCAACGACAGCAACTTTTAAACCCAATTGGGAAGCGCGTATGGCCGCAACGTAGCCGCCTGGGCCACTACCTATGACTATGAGATCAAATTGCATGAAAGAAATTATATGGTTAGAATCCCAAATATAGGAAGGATCTTACTTTTGGGAAGGTTGAATTCATCCAGATCTATAGTATGCTTACCATCCCATAGCCTTCAGAAAAATCGAAAGGCTCTCCGGGAAAAACAGAATGGTCAGTAAAAGCCCGGATATAGCCCCATATAAGTGAGCATCATGATTGATATGGTCATCCCCACGACGTGAGGCCCAGGAAGAATATGCCAGGTAAGCAATTGCAGCCACAATACCATAAATAGGTATTATTCCATATAAGTAGAGTAGGTTGAGCGGGTAAAATAGTACATATGAAAACAGGATGCCTGATACAGCGCCGGAAGCACCGACACTCGAATATGCCGGGTTTTCTTTCTGTTTTAGATACGTAGGAATACTTGACGCTACAAGAATGATAAGGTAAATGGTAACGTACCTTATCCTACCACTTAACGGTCCGGCCAAGCTAATAAATGTATCCTCTACAACACTTCCAAATTGCCATAAAACAAACATGTTTATGCCAAAATGCAACCAATTGCCATGCACAAATCCGGAAGTTAGCCATCGCTCATATTGGCGTGCATGCGCTACAGCGTAAGGGCGGTCAGCCCATCGTTCAAAAAATTGATGGTTCTGAAAAGCTTGATAGCTGATGATTAGATTTAAAGCAATAATGATGAGTGTAATGCTCATTATATCAGTTATTTATCAATATTAAGTGGAAGTAAATGATTAATCGTGATGGTAAGGATGATTATGGAGAATGGTAGCAGCCCGATAAAGTTGCTCAATGAAAACCAATCGCACTAATTGGTGATTAAAGGTCAAAGGAGACAACGATATAGCTCCTTGAGAACGGGACCTGAGTGCGCTAGCAAACCCATATGCTCCTCCGGCAAGAAAAATAACCTTTCCATTTGCACGCATTCGAAGTTTATCCAAATGGTTAGCGAACTCACGTGATCCCAAAAGTGTCCCTTTTTCATCGAGCAGAATCAGTATGTCATTTGGGGAAAGCGCTTTCAATATCTGAGCAGCTTCCTTTTCCGGAGCATCCGAGCCACTTCCAACATCCCGAAATTCTTTAACCAAGACTGGCATGATCGGTTTCAGGCGAGATTCATACATGCTCAATCCTTCCCGAACGAAGCCCTCCCAGGTTTTTCCGGTAAACCAGCATTCAATTTTCATGCTGTGAAATTACGAGAGGGACGATCGGGTTTGCAATAAGTTGAGGTCTTTCAGGATAACGCTTCTTTAGAAATTGGGTTATGGCCTTTTTTACGGCTTGTTGTCGTCGCTCATCGATAGTGGAGAAGAGATTTTGGACAACATCTGTACTCTTGGGGCCAACATGTTGGTCGAGGTACGATGCCAAAAACCGTGTATAAATATCTATTATTATGTTTGAATCATCGGCAGGTAGTCGCGGTATAAAGCGCTGCACAAGACGGGGCGAACCACTTGAAACCAAGATATTTGATAATTCGACCCAACCATTACGTTCGCTGTGGATTTCGCAAACCATCGCATTACGCTCATAAGTGGCAGGCAGATCCATCAGGTTATGTTCTAATGATTTTAGAAAAGAGAGCCATCTTTTTCCGGCAATCAGTTTTTTGGCAGTTTGCAGATCAATAGTATCTAAACTCGTTAGAACTAAGGTAAGCATCAATGCTGGTAATTCGCGTATCCGATGCATTTCCCAATACAACTTAACCTTGAGCCGTAATAAGGCCATATAATGTGGATACCAGTTAAGGCCTTCCAACACCAGTCGCTCTGTTCCTTCAAAATCGCCCGTTTCCATTAATGTTTGGCATAGATGCTCATACACCACCGGAGATAATCTGGGAAGTTCGAGCCCTTCGATCCATCGTCCAGCTTTACTTTCCGTATCTAATGTTTGGTAATAGACCAATATGAAGGATTGACTATTACCTAGTTTATGAATTCCCTTGCGCAGATGGGTACCCACTGTAGTATTTATTTGTTGACGTGCCCCTGCAAAACCAACATAGGATTGAAGGGAAAGGAGAACCATTTGAATAGCGTAATCCTCTTTCATGTCAATAAATAAACTTAATGCATTCAAAAGGAACTGGAATCTCGGTGATTCAGGATCCAGATTTTGAACAAACTCATCCCGTGAGATTAATTGAATCATCTGGCGGATTAACGTAGGTCGCTGGCGAAAGGAGTCGGATAGCTGAAATTTTTGGAGTAGATACGTCAGATTGGTGAATGCCAATTCCTCTGCTTGTTTCACTAGGAGATCCTCCGTCTGAGCAAGGAGTTGTTTAATCAATATTTGCAAAGGCTTAAGGGCTTGGTCAGGTTCTACAGCCAAAGCGCCATCTTCCAATTTATAAGGCGCAAATAATTGGTCAAGATAAGCAAGGTGATTAGGACCACTTAACGTATGAAAAAACCTGGATTTAAAAGCTAAAGCGAACTCTTTGTCCAGTTGGGACCATTCCCTAATGAACCTTGACTGATCATCTGGAGAGACAAAGAGCAGGAGCCGTTTGATTTGGATCTCCGGAACAAACTGGTTTTCCGCTGCTTTTTTTTGGCGGCGCTGATCCCGGAGGCGACGGAGTAAAAAGAGTACGGATGCAACATGATTGCAAGGCATTTTTTTGTGCCCAAGTGAACAATCACATGTAAAAGCCTTAAGAAAATTGCCTCGCATCAACACTTCGGGTTCAAATGTTTTATCTGCTCCAAGGACTTTTGCCTGCCATAAATTTTTATCGATTTCACGCAGGTGTTCCACTCGTCCCTCATACAAATACCGTTCAGCGGTTAGTACAGTACTTTCCGGTAGTTGCACTTCAAGCAGATCCAGCGACAAATGCGTTTTCACGGTGCGAATTGGGTAAAAGGTCAAAAATAGTTTAAACGTGCGTTATCGCAAGAGGTTTTAAGAGCAGTGTGAAATAGTTTGCAGATAAGGGTTTATTTATCACCGTTCAATTGAAACCTGTCCTCTGGTAGGCGCAATGGCTATTGTCTCGGCTTTCAACAACCTTCATAGCTGTGGTTTTAAAACACTTAGCTTAGAAATTCCTTGAATCGTTATTAAATCCTGACTTTTGCACCATGAAAAAGTTATTTCTGATTCGTCATGCCAAATCAAGTTGGGATGAAGCCGGTTTAAGAGACTTCGAACGACCGTTGGCTCCGCGAGGTAAACGCGATGCACCCTGTATGGCAAATGTATTACTTCGCAAGGCTGTGCGACCGGATAAATTGGTAAGTAGTCCGGCGCAGAGGGCGCAGGATACGGCCGTCCAGTTTGCTAAAGTCTTGGATATTGATCCCTGGAACATACAAATATCGGATGCCATCTACGAGGCACTTCCTGATACTCTTCATGAAGTAGTCACCTCTCTGGACAATCAATGGGATACCGTTTTATTATTTGGTCATAATCCGGGATTCACACTCTACGCAAATCGGTTTTCAGAAGGTTTTAGGTTTGATAATGTTCCAACCTGTGGAATTGTATGTTTACTGTCTGATGCAGATAGTTGGATGGATTTTGTACCTGGTAATGCAAAAATCGAAGAATGGTTTTTTCCAAAAGAATATGCCGTATAGTTGGAGCAACGTTGTTAATGGCCACCTTTTCCTGTGGGAAGGATGCTAGGTCATACCATTATGACCAAGACAAGTTAGTCGATGTTATTATCGATGTTCACATTGCGCGATCCGCCTTGCAAAACGCGCCGTTAGCAACTCGTGATTCAATGTATGTCGAGTTGTTCAACCAAATTTGTAGTATACATCACGTGAGCAAGGATAGTATTTCATTGGATTTGGAACGTTTAACTGAAGATCCGGAATATCTGGAGAGAATATATGAAATGGTTATTGACTCATTAGAAATTAATCGGATTGAGGATCAAGCAGAGTATTAACTCAAATTTAATATGCTGTGACACCTAAGCAGGCGATATCGGCTAATTTTGCACTTGATTTCAGTAAGCATGCTTTAAACGAAACACGCCACTGCAGTTTATTATCTCATTAATTTTCTACAAATGGCAGAACGAATCCTTATAGTGGACGATGAGCCTGATATCGTTGAGTTTGTATCATACAATCTTATTAAGGAAGGCTTTGAAACAGCGTCTGCGGTCGACGGAGCACAAGCGCTTCAGGTTGCAATGGCGTTCA
>JBBQMA010000259.1:0-4687 GCA_038328415.1 Chitinophagales bacterium
AACAGCAACTCAACATCAGGCATTTGTTTTCGATCCTGGAGGACTCCTATGATCCGTTTGGCTTCGTTATAATTTTGATCATGTGACAAGGCAATCCAGGCGATTCCTTTTAGCGCATAATCGTATGCAGGATCCGCTTTGAGTACGGAGAGATAAGCGTTATAAGCATCTTCAATTCGACCGGCATGGCCATACATATCACCCAAGTTGGATAGCGACCAACAATAGAGGTCAGGGTTACCCTTAATGCGATTAAAGGCCTTCTCCATGATTTTAATCGACGTATCAAGGTCTCCGCGGTGGTCGCTCAATTTACTTTGGCGCACTAAGTGCGCGAATGAATATTGGTTGGTAAACGATTGCAACAGGGCGTCTGCACGGTCGTCATCGCCTAGTTCAAGGGCCACATCAATGAGTACCAGCGCTGAGGCTGCTTGTCGCTCACCGGTTGCGTGGGCTTGCTCGGCATAGATTTTAGCTTTCTGGAATTGGTGCTGTGTGATCGCATTTTGTGCCAATGCCTGGTAAATCGAGGCAGATGGGACAGCCTGTTGGTCGAGAACCTGATGATAGAGCTTGTCGGATAGAAGGATATCATCATAGGCACCTTTTTGTTTGAAACGGGCACTGTAAAGGTGGGCCAACTTGATCACCGGAATCTCATCATCCGGGTGCTTCGTGCTGCGGTCCTGCCAAAATTGGATATCATCTTTCAGTGAATAGGCAGAAGGGCTCTTCTTCATTTCCAGATAGGCGTCATAGTCTTTTGCCTGGGCAATTGGCTTGGGTTGCTGCATGCATGCTCCAATAAGGAGCAGTAGAAAGAGGAAAGGAAAATGGATGAACTTCATAATAGATGAATGAGGAGGTTTGAAAAAGAAGAAGACGCTATAATGGTATAGGTCTTCTTCTTCGCCATGGATAATTAATTATGGGGTGCTGCCAAATAAGGGAAGGCAGACAGGAATGCTTTATCATTTGCACCAACATTATCGCTGGTCAGGCCAGGGTTTAGTGCATTTGTAGGTCCTCCGAAGATGAGGATCAATTCCACATCAATCACATCATCCGCCAATGCCCGACCTGTCAATACGTTGACACCATCGTAGAAAGTGGTCGGTTTGGTCAGCGAAACATTCAGTACATCCGTGGCAAGCACGCTGGTGAAGGTTGTCGCATCCAGACCCAGCAGGTTGGTGGTATACCCTGCATTGAGGGCTAATAGGCGATCACGAAAAACGGTGCTATATGCGGCACCCATAGCAGCAGGTGTGGTTTCATTAAACGCATCTTTCGGTGCTCCGGAAGCAACAAATACCGTATTGATTGCGGGGCGACCCATTTGGTCTTCCTGTTGATATTGCACTTCCGGTTTGTCATCGTCCTTTTTACAGGAAGTGAACGTGAGGAAGGCCCCAAGGGTAAGGATTAAGAAGGGTAGTTTCATGATTGTTTTTTTTTAATTTTTGTTAAAGAAAAATTACATTTTGCGGTTGGATGTTGCCCAAATATTTACATCACCAGTGCCGAGACTTGATTTAGGCACTTCGACCACCAGCGACATGACATTGGTACCGGCAAATGCATCTACGCCTGGGTTTCTGAATCCTGGTTGGCTGCCTGCAATGACGTCCTTGTACCTGACAAGGTCAAAAAAGAAGGGATCATCCCGAGGTCCGGCAAATACTTTCATCCCATTTGCTGCGCCAATCACCGGAGTGTTTCCAGTTGTAATATTGGCTTCTACCGCTACGGTACCCGTTCCCAGCTTGCCGTTTAGACCGGTTGTAGACGGGGCGACAGGTCCATACACTCTGACTTTGCCATCCTCAAAGGTGGCCTGGATCACAAGGTCCTCTACATTATCTTTTGTGGCGCTGTTGTCGATATTGATCTCCAACATGACTTCCGGATCAAATGTAGCTGACGTCGTTGCTGCGGGTGATAGCAAGCCCTGCGTATTGATCACGAAGACCATATTGGCTCCATTTTCAAATGCGTAGACATCCGTGATGTCTGAACCTACACTTCCACCACTGCCACTAGTGACTCCAGGTGCATCGATGTGGTCCGCTGCGATTAGAAATGCAGCTACAAGAACTGCTCCTAGAACGAACGTCAGTTTTAGGGCTTTCCATTTTTTCATTCCGTTTAACATAATTTTTAGTGTTAAAATGAGGTAAATAAATTCCTTTGAACCGGACTCATTCTACTTCAAGAATAAGGTCCCGGAACATCCGGGTTGTTTGTCTAATGTCATTTACGAGGAACTTGGATCGATCGGATTTACCAAACGAAAAAAAAGTTAATTATTGGAATAGTTCTTGAAAATTAGATTGACAGTCAGATAGTTGCGCCGCCTTGGGTTTTTGGTGTTCACCTCATGTCTTCTGCTGTTGCTTATCCAATTTAGCCGCACATGCCATCCTCGGAGTCTAATTTTCAGTAGGTAATCCGTAAAAAATAATCGCCATTCCGCGGAGTATCTTCTATGCCTCGGCGTTTAATGATTCCCTGTAAGGAAGGGGCGTTGAGGGTGGAAACACAGATCAATTAGCAGTGGCTTGCACAACTCATTCTATCGACTTTTTTGGGTTAAAAGCCTGAGGATTCGAACCAATAATTGAAGACAAGGTCCTTCTAAATATTGAAGTGAAAAGAAAAAACCAACCGTATCGGGTGGCGCCAATTTTTGAAAAATGTGAGGGTTAAAAGCACTTAAGCCGATGAAATCAGGCTCAACACATACAATGAACTGTTACGCCAATAGATTGACCACCAATTTTTAAAAAGGCAAAGTGATTTTGGTGTGCCAAACTCAAATCATCCCTACCATGACCATGGCTTGCAGTGTCGGCTCGGCACTACCACCTTCAGGTTCCAGGGTGACGGCAAATCCACCTGCTGTGGCCTGGAAGGGAACCATTACCATTGGCTGATTCCTTGATATCTCAAGGGGGAGTACGCCCATATCTACCGGCAGGCCGCCAACCAGTGCCCAAAGCTGATATTGCTTGCCAATTGGAGGGGATGGTATCCTATTTAGGTTGACAAACGCAACTTGACGAACAGCGTTGAAGAATACAGTGGCCTGGGCATCAGGACTGTTTTCTGTCCCACGCATCACCACGGATCGGGTGTTTGGGTCAGAAAGGAATGCCATAATTTGTGCTAAAGAATCGACAGTCTGACGACTGGAGTCACAACAAATTTTTTGCAAATCCGCGCTAGATGTCAGGGTGTCCAGGTCCTTGGAAATGCGCTGATTTTCTATCCAAAAATAAATACAGCCGATAAGAAGTAGCACACTTGCAGCGGCAAGAAGCGCGGTCCACTTTCTAGGATGGGTTTTAGTGGTAGCGTGCGGTACATCTAGTGAATCAATTCGCCCCTTGATTGCCTCCAGGGTGCCGGGAGGTGGTGTCACTGCGCCAGCCTGTACGTATAATTCAAGCGCATTTTCAATCTGCTCAATCTCCTGTCGAATACTATTGTGCTCGACCGCCATAGCCTCCACCTCTCGCATTGCTGCAGGGTTGAGTTGGCCGAGCACATACTGCTCGAGAATGCCAGATTCGATATATGCTTTAAGATCCACGAGTCAAGTGCATCAAGGTGAATAATAGGGGAATCAGGATAACAATCAGTCTTTCGCTAGCTAGAAGTTGGCGAAGGGTAGAAAGTGCATTCCGCGTCCGTGTTTTTACAGTTCCGAGTGGCAAATTCAGTTTTTCTGCCGCCTCGGATTGGGTGTATTGCTGAAAATAAAGCAATTCGATAATAGAACGATGATTGGAATCCAGTAGACCGACCACTTTGGTCAATCCGGGATCACGGTCAGCATCTGTCTGTCGGAATGCTCCATGATCATCAACGTAATCGGGGAGTGAATCGGTTTTCTGATCGTGTTGAAATGCACCTGAACGCATAGTATCAATGGCCGAATTCCGAGCAATCCTGGCCATCCAGGTGAACAGACGGCCCTTGTCAGGATCAAAACGGTCTCCATTCTGCCAAATTTTCACAAAGGCATCCTGCAACACTTCTGCACCCAGATCTTGATCAGGGATTAACTTGAGGATCACATTGTAAAGTGCACCGGAATACAAGCGGTAGACCTCATCGATAACCGACTTGTCCCGAGATCGGAGACGGGAGATTAGATGTGGGTCCTGTGCAACAAGGGTCATTCAGTAAACATAAGCAAATCAAAGGTAGCGATATTAAAAAATTTGGGGGCAAAAATCTGATAGCCCGATCTGTCTCGTAGATGTAGGGAAGGTGGGATTGTCCTGGGCGATGATCTGGTCCTTCAAAACTGAAAAAGATGTTCATAACTCAAATTTATAATTTCTGTTCCTCAATCAGAACATCACAATCGACTCCATCTGATCTGGCAGGAGCATATATAAGACACATCAGCTCAGTATCTCCACCCTTGTTGGAGGAATACATAACCTTGGATTAAAAGCGATAACCATTAAAACCCTCTGAAATGAAAACAAACGTACTGGTCGTTGTGATACTATTCCTAATGATTACAAACATGGCTTATGCCCAAAAGAAAGGCATTTATATAGTTGATTGGTCTAATAAAATCCCTATTCCATATGCACTGGTACAAGGTGATGATTTGATTTATCATCAATCGTCAGATGAAAATGGGTTTGTTCATTTTAACAACCTC
>JBBQMA010000260.1:0-4671 GCA_038328415.1 Chitinophagales bacterium
GACTTCGCTGCAGTGCCCTGGGGTGATAAATTATTATTTACTTCTGATCGTTCTTTTAGCCGGCCCGGGTTGGTGCAAGACTCATGGACAATGCGAAGCTTCACGGGCATTTTTTTATCGGAGCGCAATGACGCCGGTGAATGGCGATCGGTAAAACGGCTTATGAGTCTTGATACCCGCTATCACGATGGGACCGCATTGCCTGATCCGGGTGGCGATGTACTCTACTTTACAAGGACATTCTCAGATGGCTTAAACGCCAAAGAAATGAGGGATCTGGAGATTCGTCAGGTTGAGCGCAAAGGCAATGGTTGGAAGGATAAGGGCCGTATGTCTTTCTCCAGCAAAGACTATGGCATATGCCATCCGGCGATTAGTCCTGATGGAAAAACATTGGTCTTTGCATCCGATATGCCGGGTGGATCAGGCGGATTAGACATCTACCGTGTAGAGCGTGTCGGCAACTCCTGGGGAGCACCTGTCAATCTGGGGGTGCATATAAATAGCGCCGGCAATGAACTTTTTCCTTCCATCAGCTCAGATGGATATTTGTTTTATGCATCGGATGGCATCATTGGCATGGGCGGTCTGGATGTGTTTGCATCCGCACCGGAGGAAAATGGGAAGTGGGAGTCAGGTTATAACCTGGGGCCAAAGGTAAATACGAATTTTGATGATTTTTCTCTTGTTCCTTTATCTGGTCGTAAGAGCGGCTACATAAGTAGTAATCGCCCGGGCGGTATAGGATTGGATGACATTTATTTTTGGACATCTAATCAGCCGTTGGGTGACAGGGCCTATGCGACAGGTGAAATATTGATTGTTGATTCCGAAACTGGGCTGCCCATTCCCGGTGCACGCATCGAATTCGGTAAAAATATTCTAAATACAAATGAAGCCGGAAAACAGAAGTTGAAGTCGGTCACGCCAGGACTCCATGCCATCAAAGTTGAATCTGCCGGTTATTTTCCAGGAACCTTTTCAGTAGACTTGCCGTCTACCGAGTCCCAGATAATCCTTTTAAATCCAGGTGTGTATCAACCATATTTGTTCGAGGCAAGGGATATAAACACGGGCTTGGCTGTTGAAAATCCATTGATCGAGTTATTTGAACTAACACCGGGTGGCAGATTGGTACCCATGACCAAACAAATTGGACAAAATGGACAATTGGTTCAGCGTGATATAGATCCGTTAGCCATCAAAGAAACACCGCGTGAATTGCCGGAAGGCGCCCAGGTGATTGGAGGTGGGTTCTTTCAAATTAAGGATAAAAAATCAGGTGCGATCCTAAAGAATACCATTCTTGTTCCGAATGATAATCAAAAAGGCACAATTCCGGCTGTCGGGTCAAAAGGCAGAGTGAGTTGGATTGAACAAAATTATAGTGTTCGTAGAATTAAGGATTACGCTCCGTTGCCGTGGACCGATGTAGTTGTTTTAGATGCAAGTGATGCCGTTCAAGACAAACCTAGTCCGACACCGGATGATGATCTGCCATGGATGATGGATGCCCGTAAACGGTATCAGATCCGTGCCAAAGCAGAAGGTTATCAAAGTAATACGATCGAACTGAGCGCACCCGAAATCATAGCTATGGGTCCTTTAGTCCGAAAACTCATTCCCCTGGAACCGCTCATCCTTGGTATCAAGGAAGAGGATTTGGAGGCTGGTGCCAAATTCCGCCTAGACGGTATTTACTATGACTACAATAAGGCAAATATCAGGATTGATGCCCGGTTTAACCTGGATGAATTGGCCCGCTTAATGAAGAAATTCCCTGAAATGACGATCGAATTAAGTTCACATACTGACAGTAGGGGTAAAGACGGATATAATCTGGATCTTTCGCAGCGTAGGGCTGATTCAGCCATTACCTACCTCAATCAATTAGGTATCGCATCCAATAGGTTGGTTGCTCGAGGATATGGTGAACGGCAACCTGTTAATCATTGTCGGGATGGGGTAAAGTGCTCGGAGGAAGACCATCAGCTTAATAGGCGCACCGAGTTTAAAATTATTAAAATGTAAAAAAAATGGCCGCCAATTTGGCGGCCATTTTTTTAACGATGGATTTGTATAAATCCGGAGTAGGTTTCGCCTTCCCCGTCCTTGAGGAAGTAATAATAGGTTCCATCAGGCAGGAGGCCCCCATCCCAGGTTCCACTCCAGTTATTTTTATAGCCTTTCTGGAAGTAGACCTGATTGCCCCAACGGTTGAAGATGGTCAATTCATTTTTTGGATAATCTTCAATGCCATCAATGGTAAAGTTGTCGTTAACATTATCGGCATTTGGAGACATTCCTGTATGAACAATTAGGCCTTTGCAAATCACATCAATCGTTACCACAGCGGCATCGCATAACTCCGGATCCACACAAATTCTGTAGATAAAGGAGTCCTGTCCGCAGAAGTCCTTGTCCGGGAAGTAAAGTGCTTTCAAGTCTGATTGGACTTCAATACGTCCATGATTAGGCTGTTTTGTAATCTCAAAGGCTTCCACTGTTTTTCCAGCAGGAATGATATCATTCAATAAGACAGAAATTTGAATGGCCTGGTTCTTCCTTGTAGAAGCTGTGTCATCCACAGCAATGAGTTCTTCATCACTGCACGTAATAGAAATTATCCTAGAGTCAAAGCAAGAGGATGGCAAATGCGTGACTTCCAGATCAAATTCACCTGGCCCTAAGAGTATGCCGACACTATTCAGCCCACAAGGCGATACCTGGCCGGTATAAGGTTGCCCATCCACCAGAATTTGGTACTCACTGAGTAGTGCCGGACTGATCTGGAGGCATATTTTAGCCTGGCTTTCACAATTTGGCAAGTTCAAATTGTACACGCTACTTGCGAAGATGGGGTCACAGGGCTGGAGCGCATTGATCGTAATAAAGATATACGTCGTATCACAGATTTGAGGCACCTCGTCATTGCAATGGATAACGCAAACCTCAGCAGAACCCGTAAATCCTTGTGCAGGCAACAAGAGTACGCATGGTGAACCCGGTTGTACAATCACAGCAACTTCACTGGCATCTTGTCCACATATTTCAGCGGACACCACATCACCGCCAAAATCCAATACTTCTTCCAAACAGGCCGTGTAGGGATCATTAATTGGAATATTTACATAAACCGTGTCAATGCAAGATCCTTCCGGTTCCAACGTGACATTGATTTTTGTAAAGCAATTGGATGATTTTGGATCCTGTACTAAAATAGTATACTGACCTTTGGGCAGACCACTTCTGCTATTTCCAGTCGCATTCGGCTGGCCTATAGCTGGCAGCCAAATGTAGTCGTAGAGTGATGGATCAAATGTAGTAACTACAGTAATAACACCATTCGACTCACCGCAATCCGGATTCTGAACAATGATATCTTCGACTTCAGGATTTACACATGGGCAGGCTTGTAAGGCTGTAATCCGTTGCGTCAAAATTGCTGTGTTCCCACAATCATCGGTTGCTATCCAGGTTCTGGTAATGATGACACCACAATCTGCACCAGGATTTTCTGTTGAACCATATGATACTGTTACATCACTACAATCGTCATCAGCAGTTACTGTTGGTGGCGCTGGTATCTGTTCTCCCAGGTCAAGATTCACAGTTATATCAGATACACTCGTAGTAAAGAAAGGGGCTTCCGTATCCGTTACACGAATAAGTTGTACCGCCTGGGCTGTGTTGCCACATTCATCGGTTGCGGTCCAAGTCCTTGTTATTAAGTAACCGCAATTTAAGTCAGTCAGTACATCTGCTTTTACAACATGTACAACTGAAGCACAGTTGTCCGTTGCCGTAGGCTCTGCAGTCGGCAGAGGTTCTTCGCAGCCTATGGTAATGTTAGCAGGTACATTCGAAAAGGCGGGAGCCTCGGTGTCTGTAATCTTTACAAAAAGGGTAAATGAACTGGAATTTCCGCAGGCATCCGTAGCGGTCCAGGTGCATTTTAGTAGTAGATAATAGCCATCTGTTAAGCAGTTGCCCTGAGTAACTTCTTCCTCAAAAGTGATGACCGGATTATTATCGCAATTGTCCACAGCGATAAACGCGTTTTCATCAAGCGCAGGTGCATCCTCGCAATCAAATACCAGGATTGTACCACTTGGCACACCTACAAGAATCGGGTCATTCGGTATGAGAACAGGTGCTTCATTGTCTACAACACCAATCAATTGAACGGCCGTTGAAGTATTGCCACAGTCGTCCGTTGCCGTGAAAATCCTTAATAGGGTATATTCCTGTGGGCACTTGCCTGGAACTTTTGTTTCATGCAAGCTGATTTCTACATCATCATCACAGTTGTCCATCGCTTCCGGTAGTGGGAAATCATGAATTTCGTCACACGAAACCACTATTTTTTGGTCGAATGGTTTAAAAACAGGAGGTACAGTGTCAATCAATAAAATGTTCTGAACGGCCAATACTTCATTGCCACATTCATCTGTAAGCGTTATGTAGCGACGGTCAAGAATATTGTCACAGGGTTTGCCTCCTTCGGTGGTAATTTGAACTGACAGCACAGAGGAACAATTGTCTTCTGCCTCATAGTCAATAGCAGGCCATGGGAGGTCACATGCTATTGTAAAGTCTTGTGGCAATTGAGTGAACTCAGGTGCCTGCGTATCCTGTACGGTTATTTTCTGTGTTTTAACAACCTCGTTG
>JBBQMA010000261.1:0-4660 GCA_038328415.1 Chitinophagales bacterium
GGCTCAGCTACTGTGACACGGACATTATGGACATTGGCCAAAGGTGAACCACGTTTGCACCACAAAACAAATGCGTCTAATTGGTCCTTTGTCCCCTCCGCTGCAATGGCCACAGACCCATCCTGTTCGTTGCGCACCCAGCCGCGAATACCTACTTGGAGTGCTGTCTCCAACGTGTGTTTTCTAAACCAAACGCCCTGCACCTTTCCGTCCACCCGTATGTGCCACATTTCGGTTAAAGGCTCCATGTACTATTTAATTTGATACTGATTTGCTTACCCCTCGAATAACGATAATGAAAAACTAAACACATTATATGGTGCGTCCCACCTTAAATTCGAGATCATAAAACATTCTTTTATTCCAGTATTTGCAAGACCAGCCCTTTTAAATAACTTGTTTCAGGTAGTGCCAGATTCACCGGGTGATCAGGTCCTTGTGACAGAAAATGGATGATCCGAGCCCGCAGCCCGGATTCTAATGCGGCAGCAACTACAGTATCCCTAAACAATTGTGCATCCACAACCTGGCTGCAACTAAAGGTAAATAATAAACCGCCCGGCTTCACACATCGCATGCCCATCGCGTTGAGGCGTTTGTAACCTTGAACTGCCTGATGCCGTTTATTAATACTTTTTGCAAAAGCTGGCGGGTCAAGAATAACGATATCCCATTTATCAACGCTGTGCGTAAAAAATGGCATGACGTCTACAGCCTGGCTATGATGCTTCTCTGGCGCAAAATGATTTAACGCCAAAATCGCTTCTAGTTGACCGAGTGCCCGATTGCTGACATCAATAGAGTCAACCCATTCAGCTCCGGCTTGTAAGGCATACATACTAAAGCCTCCTGTGTAACAAAAGGTATTTAGAATACGCTGTCCGGCGGCATATTTAGCTAGCAACGCCCGGTTTTCGCGCTGATCTAAGAAGAAACCTGTTTTTTGCCCGTCTTCCCAATGTGCATTAAATGAAATATTATTTTCAAGAAATGTGATGGATGTTCCTGCTCCCCATAAATAGCCATCCTGTATTTGTCTCGCGTAATCCGGTGGCAGGGTTTTGGTTGATTTGTCATAAATAGCGTCCAGGTCAGGACCTAATAATTTTTTCAACATTTCACAAACAAGAGGTAATTCCCTGTGCATACCAATCGAGTGAGCCTGCACAACGGCTACTGACCCATAAATATCTACGATGAGACCGGGCAAATTATCGCCTTCTCCATGAACCAGCCGATAACCGGTTGTGGGCTGTCCTTTTCCTAAGCCCAATCGATGCCGAAGTTCCAATGCTTCCTCCAGGGCTTTCGCTATGACTTTATCATGTGGAGTCTCTTCACCGAATTGCAAAAGCTTGACCTGAATCGACCCATTATGAAAATGACCCCATCCCAAGGAATGCCCGGTATGGTCCACTACCTGCACCCGGTCACCATCCTGGGGGTCACCCTCCAGTGCTTTTACGGCGCCTGAAAAAATCCAGGGATGCCGACGGCGAATGGGTTCCTCACGACCCTTATGAAGTACTACTTTCTTAATCATATTAAAGGATAGATTCAGCGTTTCCCTGAGTTTGGTTTTTTATCCATAGTTCGCGCTGTGGGAAAGGAATCTGAATGTTGTTTTTTTGAAAAAGCCCATTCAGTGCAAAACGCAGGTCACTCTTGACGAATTCATTGCCCAGAAATTCTTCAGAAAAAAAATAAAGGGTAAAAAGTATCGCTGATTCGCCATAGTCACTAAAAGCGACACTTGGCGGAGGATCTTTCTGTACTTTAGGATGTTCAAGGGCTACCTGCAATAGTAATTGCTTCACAAGTTGAGGGTCGCTATGGTAGGCTACCCCTATCTTTATGTTAAAGCGGGTACATATATTATTGTGGCTCCAGTTGATCACATTTTCAGCGACCAATTTTGAATTCGGGATAATAATCACCTCCTTATCCCTTGTTTCTACCTGTGATGTTCGTAAACCGATTTTTACCACAATACCCATTATACCATCCACAATAACGACATCATTGACCTCTACAGTACCCTCAACGAGTAAAATAAGACCGGAAACTAAATCATTAAATAAATGCTGTAATCCAAAGCCAAGCCCTACAAATAATGCTGCCGTTCCGGCCCAAATCATATTTAAATTGATTCCCAAGGACTGCACCGCGAACAATATAGCCAGAGTATATAAGAAATATTTTATTAGTGTTAGTAGAGCATACTCCCGTCCGGAATCGATTTGCCGCTGACGAAAATACCGGCGAAGCAATATGCTCAATGAAAAACTTATTATTCGCGCTACAACCAATACAACAAGTGCTAACATCAAATTGCCAACAGAAAGGTTGAAATCTCCAAAATGCAGAAGGGTGTGATTGAGAATTTCATTCATAGAGAGCCACAAAGGTACATTCTTCTGTCTGGTCCAACGTCAAATTGCAGAAATGGGCTTCCAGGGCAAACGCACCAGATCAAATCGTGCCGTCCAGGTAATGCGGGTGAGGTAATTGCCTTCCCGTTGTTTTAATACATCACCCAA
This sequence comes from Chitinophagales bacterium, assembly GCA_038328415.1. Lineage (GTDB taxonomy): Bacteria > Bacteroidota > Bacteroidia > Chitinophagales > Saprospiraceae > JAGNXB01. The sequence continues at coordinate 2,541 of JBBQMA010000261.1, forward strand.
TGATTTATTCTGGACAATCGGAAAATAGATTTCCAAATGTTCATTAAAGAAATTCAGTTTCACCCCCAGATCCCACCATACCTGATCACCAAACGATTTGTCTTCGCCAAACGGGGTTTTATCGGACCAAAATCCCCAATCAAAATAAGGTTGTAATGGCAGTTTTAACGGGAGGTCAAAAGGCAGACTCGTCCACAAGTTTACTGCTAGCACCATATCATTACTCTGCCCTTGTCCGAAGGCTGGTCCGAGCGCCGTTTTAAATCCACCCTCTTTGATCATCACTTGCCGGCTGTCAAATCCATCCTGCACATTTCGACCAATAAACGTTTCATCATACCGATAATCATTATGTCCCTGAAACGCCAATGCAAAACTGCCCCGCGCATTCAGACTGCTTACATTGCCGGATTCACGACGCGAATTAAATGGAAATATTCCGGCAAAGACCCGAGCCCGAAAAAACTTCTTTTCCATAAATTGGTATCCATAACGACCTTCCAACCCAGTTTTGAGGTAGGATTGATTTCGGCCAAACGGGTCTTTGTATGGTTGAAATTCCACATCCAACCCCAATCGCCAGGGCTGTAAAGCATCAGGTCGCTCCCTGCTCAAACGAAGCGCAAAAATCCGATCCCAGTCTGAAAAATCCTTCGATACAATCTCCCCCTGAATATCATATTGCGCTTCTTCTCTCAAAATAAACCATGCATAAACCCCTGCCTTCCAATGGGTGTTACCATTTACTTTGCCCTCCCGGCTCTGCCATTCAATTGATGGTGCCAATCGATGATAACCCAGATTCAAATCGAGATCCGGATTGCTGAAATAACTGAATGAAGCGGCCCGTAGTTGCATGCGCAATTGACCAGGACCTCCACCTGGATAAACGTCGTGATAAAAAGCGCCGTGATAATTAAATCGATCAGATTTTATGCCATATAATCCGCCAATGTAAAATCCTGCAGGCTGGTAGTATACCTTTTGATTGTGCATACCAATTCCGATCTGCCATCCATCATGGTGATTATATCCTACTTCAGGCAGTAAATACGTTCGTGGTTTGGTCGCTCCCATTATTCCCAATCCAAAACCAGGTTTCCAATCGCGATACCTGCGTGGCCAACCTTTGAGCCAAAGGCTGTTGTCGCCCCTGCGCAGTTCAGGCACCAGTTTTTCTTCCAGGGCCAAGCGAGTCATTCCGTTTCGAAAAGGAATGGTCACGACCGTATCCTTTGCCGAAAAACCATCATACCACAATTCATTAGCCAGCTCATCACCTCGCCAAATCTGAAGCCCCCAGGGTAGATTTTTTTGATACGCATTGGCTACCCGAACGTGCAGGCTGTCACCTTCCTCGTGAGCTCGTTTAAGCTTGAGATCACGGTAATATTGTTGGGTCATCACATCCTCAAAAAGCCACGTCAAATCCATACCCAACGAAGCCTCAAACGATGCGCGCAGATCTTCCGGACCTGGATGGTCAAATCCCCACTTGCGGTAATAATCCTGAAAAGCGGCATCTACACGGTCTTCGCCTACCCGCTTTGCAAGCAGCTCAAAAGCCTGTGCCGGGATGGAATAGGAACCCGTCTGATAATCCATCTCGCTGTTCAAGCGAGCTACCCCATCCCCGGGCAATGGAAGCGTGCGTGTATTAGCCCCATCCTGTAGTAGGAGCATTTCTTCATTTAATTCCGGAATACCTGATGCCTTCATCGGATAGGCTTCTGTAAACAGGTGTTCATAATAGCTGTTTAGCCCCTCATCCATCCAGGGATATCGACGTTCATTGGTTGCCAGCACACCAAAAAACCAGTTATGGCCTATTTCGTGAGCGATTACTGTCTCCAAATAGCCGCCGGGCAAATTGGGCTGAATAAAGGTAACCATCGGATATTCCATCCCTCCGGAAAGTCCCTTGACGGATTGGATCGCGGTCACCTGCGGCCAGGGATACGAGCCCACCTTACTGTCATAGAATTGGGTCGCTTTCCGGACCGATTCAAGTGCATTTTTCCAGCCTTTGCGCATCGCCGCTGTGTGGGCTATCTGGCCGGTTACTTCCCGCCCGCCCGTAAGAGTGAAGGTGGTATCAAACAACAAAAAGTGGGAGGAGG
>JBBQMA010000262.1:0-4643 GCA_038328415.1 Chitinophagales bacterium
TGGGCATTTTGTTTGAGTACCAGGTTAAAATCGTTGGAGAGGACCTTATCAAAATGGACCCAATCTTTTTGTACGATACTTTGGCGGATAGTGCCGATTTCCTGGGAAAACGGATTGTCGGGAATGGTTGATCCACTGGCCTTTGACAGCGCCTTTCCTTCATGTAGAAGGCTTAAGCGCATTGCTGTAAAAAAATCACTGATTGCTTTCACTCCGGCGGATGGGTTTGGGAACATCTTGAGGTTCATCGGTTCATGTAAAGCAACCGTATTAGGAACCTTATTGAGCAGGTAACAAGCTAGTGTGGTGCCTGAACGTGGTGGACCGGTAAGTATAAAGTTGTTTTGGTTCATGCCTGTTGGTGCATCTCAGCAGCTAATGACGCGATGGTATGTGAAGGATAATAACTTTCCCATGCGCCTCCGCGGCTAATAAGTACTTCTGTTAAATGTTGAATTCGTTTTATTTCATACAGGGCGTTGGTATTTCGGTCAGCTAATTGCCATGTTGGTAATTCATTTTGAGTAATCCAATGCAGGATTGCTCCACTTCCTGCGATCAATTCCTCGTACCGAAATACCTGTTCACCAGGAAGTGAAGCGTATTGGGCAAAATACCAGTCTAAAATGTAAAGCTGTTTATCCAGCAACGTGGGTATGTTTTCAATGGCTTGAGCAAAGGATGGGAGCAGGCGGGAGGACTTGGCCACTTTACCTCTGGAAACGGGTACGTTGACGGTTGCCCAAGAACTTAAGAGAGCCAACGGATTTCGCACAAGGGCAAATACCTTGTAATGGTCCGCCAATTCAGGTAATAAAAGTGTAAACTCTGCACAGTGTTTCATGGCGAGCAAGAATTCCTCTGACAACGGTTTTTCAAACCGGACCTCCATCCGGTCCACAACGCGCGTGCGCACCCCCTTGTCCTCACTGTAGGCGTTGTCCGTGATTGTTCCGTTTTCAACCCTTGCCGGTGCAATGCCATATATGAGTAGCGATGATCTAAATGAAATGAAACTGGTGGCAATGTTTGAAATTGCCGTCTTTCGATCAGGAAATACATCCGGAGATAACGGCTCGTTTAGGGCCACTACATTGGCACACTCACTTAACAACCGGCACAATAAAGTGGTGCCTGAACGAGGTATTCCTGTCAGGATGATGTTCGAGCTGGACATTATATTATTTATAGACATGAAATTGTTTTTTATCTGCCCACAAGCTGTCGGCACGTTCTAATAGCTCAAGTATGGCCGTCCGTTCTTGCTGGATGGTATGATTTTTACTCATGTCTATGGCCTGTTCAATGATCATGGATCGAGTCGATGCCGATAGGGTCAATGCATCCCGGATAGATTGAAAAATGGCATCTTCGTTGTAGGCCGGTTGTAAACAGGTGACATCGGGAATACAAAAGTCTGCATTGCCAATAGCAAAAGGGCATAAGACCAGTTTTCCCATGGCCATACCCTCAAGTGCGGGCAGGTAAAAACCTTCCGAACCTAGTTCGGCTTCCAAGGGTAAATAGGCAACTATTTTTGCACGGTTCACGAGGTTAAGGAAATCATTTCGAGTTGGTAATTTAGGTGGCACCTGAATGGCGATTTTTAAAGAGTTGCCATTCGAATCGACAAGATGCTTAAGTCTTCGTTCAAGTGCCTCTGCCATGGGCTGATTTTTTAAGCCGACGACAAGGATGTCCAGATCAGGAGCGGGATTAGCAGGAGGCAACAAGTCCATGTCAATGGCATCAGGAATATAGAAAACAGGTCCATTGACGCCATATTCTTCGAGAATTTTTTTCCCCAAAGTGCTTTTTGCAATACGAATTGCGGGGTGTCTTAGAAATGCATTTCGTTTATCTGCAGGTGAGACATGGCGAGGTTGGGCAATGTTTATAACAGGCACTGGAGGGTTTCTGCGTTGCGATTCGGGTAAGACTTGCCAATCCAGGCCGGCAAAAAAAAGAATATCAGAAGGTTTTATTTCCCAAGTGGATTCGCCCACATGCCTATAGGGTAGCCAAAGATTTCCCGGGTTATCAAACCAAACGGTTTCTGGTCCAAAGTAAATATGTGGTTCAAAAGCAGGTGAGTGCATGACATGTTCAAAGGCATCACGCATTTTTAACTGCCCTCCGCTGGTGCCTCCATTGTATTTGGTCCAGGATCGGTGGAAAAGTACGCGCCTTTTGGAATTAGCCATTAGGATGGATTATGTTGTCGAGCATCTCTCAAAAATTGCGCCCGATTATAAAGGTCCATATCCAGATTGTTCATCGCACAAATTGTTTCATAGTCTTCAGAGGAAACCTGATCATGTATGCGTGTTGTATTCAACCTTGGGGCATGAATCGGAGGCCAGTCCAATTTTGATCCCAATTCTAAGAGGTCGTCCTCAAAATGTTCCTGTAGCCCACAAAAAAAGATGTCATCAATGACCAATCCTTCAAGGAAATAGGCTATTCGGTTGCGATTTTCCGGTAAACTTGCATATTCAAGCAAACCTTCATTCCGACGGTGTTGATTGAGTTGGCTGACCTCAGGATTGATCGCAGGATTTGCAAGCCGATCTATAAAATAACGATAATTGGAAATCACCCTATCGGCAGGGTGTCGGAGCCAACTTACTATCGGTGCCCTGGTTGATTCATGCAAATAACGAATTTCGCTATACCGAAAATGCCCGTGAATGACGCGAAAATCGGATAGAGATTGAAGTTGAATCTGTCCTTTATGATCCTTTAAACCGGGGAGATCGATCCGTCGGTAACTAGGGCTTATATCATGTGCGTACGCATCACTAAGCACATTGTAAAATGAGGTGCCTGCTGTTTTTGGGATATGGATGGATATCAGTTCTATCATCTTTGCCAGTGACCTTTGGCACGAAGATCGAGGGCTTTTTCATAAAGCGCTACATCTTCCTGATTAAGTGATCGAATGATATCACGCTCTGTATCGGAGATTGAAGACGTGTCCTTGCCTGTTTGGTTGTGGTGAAAAACCGGGTAATTGTGCCATTCCATCCGATCTGCGAGTGTTTTTAAGTCCTCGTCGTATTGTTCAACGATACCCACAAAATGCATTTTTTCTAACGTTAACGCTTCCAAAAATCGGCTCATTCGGTTTTGATTGGCTTCATATTGAGCGTATTCAAGCAACGTTCGCTGCATTTTTCGAAGGATATTTAAGCCGCGTTGTTCTTCTTTCAGTTCTTCAGCAAGCCGTTTGGCTAAATAATGATAATTGGAAACCACCCTGCGAACAGGATCTCTAAGCCAAGTAATAATAGGTAATGCAGGATCTACATTAAAGTGTCGGGTAAGGAGCGGGTAGGAATAGTGTCCATGAATCACACGCGTGCCGATAGGCAGGGTAGTTTCTAAATATATTTGCTCACGAATCCTAACTTCCTGCCTCACAAGGGCTATATCCAGTCTGACCACCGCTTGTTCGCCATATACTCCGGCCAATGTGTTCCTGAAGGAAGTCCCTGCTGTTTTAGGGATATGGATAGATATCAACTCAAGGTGAGCCGGGTGGTTAGTTGTGGTTTTTTTCTTGAGGAAGGAAAACATGTTGTACACTTAATTATTAGTAAAACAACGGATTAGATCAACTTATCACTTTCCGTCCGGTGATCTATTCATTGGATTTATCGTTTATACGGATAAGTAGCCCTTTTTGCTGCTATATGATATAAATTTATATAATATTTGCCACAATTGATCGCATTGGCGGGCTTTTTGTGATAATGAGTCTGGACGTATATTGAATTTCCATTATATGGGCACATCTTATCTTGACTCATTCGGGAACGAATTGGTCTGAATGGACAGGAAAGTGATTTACGCTTTTAGTAGAAAAACAATATCGATCGAACGATACAATCTTTGCAGGATAAAATGATTTGGTTGGCTTCATTCCCCCGTTCGGGCAATACATTCTTTCGAAATGTATTGTATGAGGTCTATGGGATAGAGTCAAGCACATTTCACAAGGAACTCAATTATCCTGTAGACGAAAATTATGACCAATTCCCGGTTGTAAAAACACATTTACTTCCTTCGCAGTTGGAACCTGCCGATGCGACCATCAAAAAGGTCTACCTGGTCAGAGAGGGGCGTGATGCACTTGTGTCCATCGCCCACCATCGCAAGGATATCATCGATCCAGGTACTGATTTTTATGTGAATCTGCTAGAGGCTATTCTTGCGATGGAAGGCAGTTTTTTTGGGGGTTGGTCCGAAAATGTAAAGCAGTGGACGGCCGTTGCAGATATAGTTATCCGTTTTGAGAATCTGATAGCTGATCCAATTCGTGAGGTTGAAAAATTGCGTTCAATCATGGACCTTCCTGAACCACGGATTGAGAAACTCCCAAGTTTTAAAGATCTGAAATTTGGCAAACCCAAATATGGTGCCGCACGAAAGGTACTCGATGAACGACAGGTAGAGGAATTGGCGCTTAAAAACTTCCGCAGGGGAGAGGCAGGATCCTGGAAGGATGAGATGCCTCAGGAGATCGAATCGTTATTCTGGGAGCTCCATGGTGAAAATATGGATGCCTTAGGTTATACTCGTGGTCCTATTGGTGATGCATGGGCCGCAAAGCAAGGCAGAGAAGGAAGTGAGCCATATCG
>JBBQMA010000263.1:0-4635 GCA_038328415.1 Chitinophagales bacterium
TGTTGATCTGAACAGCCGCAAAAACGTCAGCCCTAACAATAACAGATATCTTAACGTGAATACGACGCCCGAACTCCAAAATCCGGGTATTGCAGATGCCATCTTTCCTGTCGATGGCGGTATATCAAACGGCAATGTTGGTGTCAAACTGGAGTGGCAGGCAGATGCAGGTGCCAAATCCTACGTCGTTCGGATTGACCGCTTTACCAGTTTCAAATTTATGCCGAGGTACTATTACGTCAACACACCTCAGGTGACACTGGACTTCGAACTTGTTGCAAACGCTAAATACTACTGGCAGGTCTATTCCTATAATGAATACAGAACTTGTGAACCATGGAGCCCTATCTTCTCCTTTAATGCTAGTCTTGCCTCTTCGATAGCAACGATCAAAGGGCTTGAATCATTTGCATTACAAGTGCAACCATTACCCTTAGGACAGCAACTTAGTTTCCAGGCAGCGATGTTAACGGACACGCAAGTTGACCTGTCTATTGTGGATTTGGGTGGACGTATTCTGCATCAGGCAAAAGGCCTTCTTTTAGCTACTGGAGAGCATCAATACAACACGGAATGGACAGCAAGCCAGGGAGGCGTTTATCTTATTCGACTTCAATCTGAAAATGGCGTCTTCACAGAGAAATTGATCGTTCAGTAATCATTTAAGCACGCTTCTTGAAACTCCAATGAAATGTAAACGTTGACACGAGTTGGGCATCAGCTTTTTGGATTGCCTGTACCTGTACTTTTACAACTGTAGCCTCAGTATCGTCATTCAGCGCTGAATGAATAGCCTTTTTTATAGCCTGGATATCATTACAGGTAAACTCTACTTCCCCTGTTGCCTTTTTAAAAAAGCTGGCTTCCATTCCGGTAATCAACATTGATATACCCTTGCCTTCAGCGCGCACAATCTGGAAAGCCGGTAATCCGGTAGCCATTTCCGCAGCCGATGACTGGGCTGCAAAATAAAGCGACCGGAATGGGTTTTTATTACGCCAACCCAGGTGCAGAGAGGTTCTGCAATCCTGATCGGACAAATGGACTAAACGGACACCCATGAAGCCCGCAGCCGGCAGAAACCACCATTTGAACAACCAGAATTTCCAGGTGGATACATTTTTCATAATTTAAAGGTACAATGCTCCATTTATACGGTGGCAAAATTCGACGATTGACTTACCAAGACCTGTATCTTCGTGCGGTGATGAAGGACTCAATACGACTATCCCAATTAATGGACCAGATCCGGCGGGTGATGAGTCTAAATTTTCCAACCATATACTGGATAGAAGCAGAAATTGCCCAATCCCGGGAGAGCAGAGGTCATATCTATTTACAACTTGTGGAAAAGTCGCGGGAAACTCATGAGTTACTTGCGCAGGCCGATGCCGTGCTATGGCTAGGTCGCCGCAAAACATTGGAAAAAGAATTAGGGCAAGATGTCCATGGACTGCTCCGCGAAGGAAACCGCGTCCTCTTGCAAGTCAAGTTGGAACATCATGCGATCTATGGCTTGAAATTGGTGTTGGAACATTTGGACCTCAACTATACGCTTGGCCAAATGGCTTTGAAACGGCGCCAGATTATCGAGTCGCTTGAGAAATCTGGACATCTGGATCGAAACCGACAACTAAACATGCCTTTGGTGATCCAACATGTAGCCGTTATAAGCTCAGCGAAAGCCGCGGGATGGCAAGATTTTAGAGAACAAATCGCTTCAAATCAGTGGAATTATCAATTCAAGCTGACCCTGTTTCCTGCCGCCATGCAGGGTGAAGCTGTAGAAGAAGAAGTTGTAGCTCAGCTAAAGGCAATTGCCTTACACCCATCAAGGTTTCATCTAACAGTTATAATCCGTGGCGGTGGCAGCAAACTTGACCTGGCATGGTTTGATAATCTTCGGATTGGAGAACACATTGCCCTACACCCAATACCTGTAATTACCGGCATTGGTCATGATATTGACGAGACGACCAGTGATCTGGTGGCCTGGCAATCCCTGAAAACACCTACCGCAGTTGCCGCCTGGCTTATTGACCACAACCTTCGCTTCGAAGGAGCACTTTTGGAAAAAGCGAATCAAATTCGTCAGGCTGTTTTACAGACTTTGACGATGAAGGAGCGATTGCTGCGATCCGTAGCTCAGTACATCCTTTCAAGCGGACACCGAAAAACTGATAAGGCACATTGGGCATTGACCCGACTTCAAGAGGATATTATTCAAACCAGCCGATTAGCCAGAGATCGCGCATTGGACCGGGTAAATCATATCGAAAAGCTCGTCCATCAGCTTGATCCTTCAGTTATTTTGAACAGGGGATACAGCATAACGACTTACCAGGGTCAGATGATAAAAGAAGCTGCTGCTGTCCCTACGGGCTCACTCTTAAAAACAATTCTTGCTGAAGGCACCCTTTTTAGTAAAACACAAACAAATGAAAAAATTGACACTGACTTATGATGAAGCAATGCTGGAGCTTCAGGGCATACTCGAACGCATGCAAAATGGGAATACCAATCTGGAAGCCATGCAGCAAGAAACATCAAGGGCATTACTCCTCATCAAACACTGCAGAGAGAGGCTTAGGTCGATTGGTCAATCACTGGAAGACTTGCTTGCAGAGACCGAAGGCGATGAGGAATAAGTATACCTACTGTGGATATAGGCCATAGCCATACCAACAATCACACCTATAATCGATCCGGTCAATACATCGCGAAGAAAATGCATAACCAGGTAAATCCTGCTCAGTCCGACGAGTATCGCCAGGCTAAAAACGAAGAATAGCCATCCCTTTTTTAATGGGAAGAGATAAATTATAAAACAAGCCAGTGCGAAAGCGGACATCGTATGTCCTGATGGAAAACTAGTCAATCCGGTCAAAGGCTGAATCCCGTCGACCAATATAATCTGATCGGCAAACCAGGACTCTGCAGCAAACGCGCCTGGTCGTGGCTCCTTAAAAAATTGCTTCCCCAAAAAACTGATGATGGTAACAACAATGCCGATCAGGGGTATCCACAATACTTCCTTGCGGTGCCTAAAAAAGAGAACCATCATTACAAGGATGTAGCTGTGCTCTTCACCGAGTTTGGTCCCATAGACAAATATATTATCTACCCATGAACCTTTCCAATCATTGAACCAGGCCAAATCCGAACCAGGCTTGATGCCTAACAGTATCCAAATACATACGATCCAAAAGAAAAGACACGCACCGATGTAAACGTGCATGGATGACCAGATCCTCCTAAGGTGCTGTTGCCCGTTTTTTTCCATATCGCGTGCGGATGAGATTTATAAAACGAATGATCGGGCCGGTGATCGCCTCCGTTTCAATGATCCGGGCATCAATCATAGCTCTGTAGGTAAGAAAAAAGCCTATCGGAAACATGATGATACACGGTGCCCAAGCTCCTAATGCAGGAGAAATAATGAGTTTTTCTGCCAGACTTTTAAATAACATATTCAAAATCATGAACAACATAAAAAAGCAAATGGCAATGAGAATAGGATATCCAAATCCTCCTTTTCGGACAATCGCACCCATCGGCGCTCCAATAAAGAGGAAGATAATGCAAATTAAAGCAAGACTAAACTTGAGATGGATCTCCAAGGAATACTTCGAAAGCGTTTTATTGTACTCCGTTTGCACGCGATTGGCGGAAAGCGATTCACCATGAACAGTCCGGGCAAAGGTCCTCGATCGTCCGACAAGCATCTTTCGTATCTGTAGGGGATACGTTTCCAAAATAGAGGCAAAACCACCTCCCGCAAGCAGATTGGTATCCTGGCTTACAAGCCCCCCCGGAATACCCGCATTATAGACCGTTTCCACCTGGAGGCTATCGGAGAAAGCTGCTGGCACAGCCCTCAATCTTTCTTTTTTAGAAAGAGTATCCTTTCTGGATAAGGGTGTGGGCAGATATGGAGTCAATTGCACTTTCAAAGCATCATTCCTCTCCATTTTCATCCGCATCACGGAATCTCGAGCTTCTCTGATTTGGTGTATCGTCAGCACAGTAGCATTCGTTCGGAATGATCCTTCATCAGTTCGCTCGAGATTAAACTGGCCAAGATCAAACAGCTTTTCCCATTTACTGAACTCACTTCTTAAAAAAGCCTGACTATCCTTACCACCTTCTTCTTGCAACTCCTGGTATTGACGACCATTTTCAAGTTCCATGACCAAGTAGCGCTGATCTGGAGTCGTGTATAATTGACCTTTCTCTGCTGTAATGACCTGGAATAATCGTGAATTATTATTCGAGTAGACCATCACATCATGGATCTCCCTGCCATCGTCCGACTTTCCGCCAACATAAATCACATATCCTTCAAAATCTTCATTAAACATTCCCGCTTCCAAATTCAGATTGGGCTTTTGCTTGCGCACATCATATAACCTAGTCTTCCCTTTCAGATTTGCAATGGGGATCAAATAATTGGAACAAACAAATGAAAACAAAGCTATCCCAATGACAATTACCAACAAAGGCGCCATGATCCTGCTGAGCGAAACTCCGGCAGACTTTAGACTGGACAATTCATATCTCTCAGCCAGATTGCCCAACACCATGACTGAGCTGATAAGTACTGCAATAGGGAGTGCTAGTGGAATTAGCGTCATT
>JBBQMA010000264.1:0-4633 GCA_038328415.1 Chitinophagales bacterium
GACCTCCGTAAGTGCAGTTCGCTGAGATGAAATAATGGGTACTTTTAAAGCAACAACTTCAGCAGCGACAAAACAAAATCCCTCACTATAGGATGGAATGACAACGCAAGATGAAGTGCGCACTTCCCGAAATAATTCCTGGCGTGGCAGATCATGCATCAGGCTGACGTGGTTCTTCAGCTCCTTCATTTCAATAAAAGATATAACCCATTTATAAATTTTAGCAGGGTAAGTGGGTATTATAAGTTTAAAATGACTTTCAGGATGGACTAAAGCAAACTTTGCTGCTGCCGGAAGCAGTAATTCGAGCCCCTTTGAAGTTCCCAACCGACCAAAATAGGTATATGTAAATGACGCAGTTGGTTCCCAATCAAGCCCTTCGAATTCCGAATAATCCAGACCATTGTAGATCAGCTCTAATTTACCGGAATCAAGGCCGGCATGGATAAGTGATTGTCGGGTTGCATTTGAAACGGCTACTACTTTTTTATAAGGCAAACGAAGTACCAGTTGTTCCCAAAGAAAATATCCCAAACGAAGCGGCATGGAAATAAATGGTAATTTCCACCATAATTTACCCCATACCTCATGAAAGGTGATGACTACCGGTTTCCTACGTATAAATCCGGCAATCCATGCCGGCAAAGCCGCATTATAAGAAGTTGTTTGAATTAATTCATAATCAGGCAACACCTTTAAGATTTTTCGGAGGCTTAGAAAGGAAAAGAAAAATCTATTATAACAGGATACACGATAGATCGTAATACCTGCAATGGTTTCCTGAGCAGGAAGATCCTTTCGAAATCTTGTTGTTACTACCCCGACGGAATGTCCCTGAAGCACCAGTGATCGTCCCAATTCCCAAAAAAGATTTTCCGCTCCGCCGATATAGGGATGAAAATGCTCCAGGACAAAAAGAATATTCACGAGTCCGCTTTCTTTTGAGCTTCTTCCAATGCCAACCTTCGTGTTAAAGTAGTCAAAGCGGTCTCCTGTCTTTTAAGCATGAAAAATAGCCTGTATTGAATAAAAAAAATCAAACCAATGCAGAAAAATATAACTGCATTAATGTTGCTCTTAATGCCAAACATTCGTGCAATGATGTTTGAGAAAAAATCCGGAAAGAGAGCAAAAAGAAGAATACCCATCCAGAATGAGCATCCAACAAGAGCCTCCTGCCAACTTGCTCTGGACATCCAAAACCTGCGCAAAAGACCTAATATAAACAAGGTGCTTATAAAAGGAACAATGATTTGATAAATCTCAAGTTTCATAACGTATTAGTGTTTGGGATAAAAGACCAGCTTCCAAAGCAAATTGAGTGCAGTGATTATACCTGTATGCAGGTCTTGCCCTTTGCTCATTGAGTAAGCAGTATAAGTGACACGAATGGGTACCTCGGTGATCATCAATCCCCAATGTTCAGCCTGAACGATCATTTCACTGCAATAACCAAACCCATCCAGCCGAAGATTAAGATGTTCAATTGCCCGCCTGTTAAGCATTCTAAACCCGGACTGGGTATCGGAATACCAGGTATGACAAAACCAATTGGTGAAAACATTTGAAATTGAATTGTATACCATACGGATAGCCGGGATCCCCTCACTATTTTCCATGAACCGACTGCCAATTACAATATCACAATCCGCTTTCTCCATGCCTTGGACTAATTTTTCAATATCTTCCGGATAATGCTGACCATCTGCATCTAATTGGACGATATATGAAATCCCCTCTCGCTTAGCAAGAGCAATTCCAGTTTGAGTCACTGCACCAGCACCTCGATTAACAAGATGAGAAACAACGCGCGCGCCTGCTCTAATGGCTTCATCACGAGTATTATCGGTACTACCATCATTTACCACCAAGACATGAGGATATCCGCTGGATCGTATTCTACGAACCACATCACCAACTGCCGGCCCTTCATTATAAGCCGGGATCACAACCCAGATATCCTCTGGCCTAATCATTTCCTCATACCTTTTATAATATTTCAAATAAAATATAATGCCCAATCATTGTTGCTTCACCGCCCATACCTGGTCGGCCAGGTACATTGACATCACCTACTTTGGTAAAGGGTATCGCCGGATCTTTAATAAAATTATCGGTAAATAAAGGTCTCACAAGAGTAGAACCAGACAGGGTCAGATAAAATTCATTAACCTTTCGGGTCAACGATTTCTCCGGGGTTTTGTCAATAGCAGCCGTATTGATATCAAAAAGGATATAACGAAATCCGCTTTCTTTTAAAATGTGAATAAAATCTTCTTTATTATCCAGCTTATCCGCAATCTGTGAAAAAACACCCAACTGATTATCCTCCAGAACCCTTCGATCATTGCGAGTAATATGATAGTGGAAAAAAGTACCCACCCGATAAATATTTGATTTAGTATCTGCATTCAGCGTTGCAATTACATTGTCCATGAAGGGCATAAACTGTGCCTGTGTTTTTTCCAGGGATTGCCGCTGACTGGCGTATTTCAGGAAGGGGGTTTGATACAGATAAGTTGCCCGATTTTGTTCTTGAATACCACTGACAAAAAAGATAGACAGTCCTAGCACTAATGAAAGCCCAACGCCTGCTCTCCACCATTTTCCTACCCATCCGCTCAATGCATTCAAGCCAAAATATTCAGGATGATAGGCCAGGTAAGCCAATAATAAAAACATTCCTGCAAAAAATGTAAAACCATACCAAATGATGGCATTGCCAAACAGAAACCACTGCAAGCCAAAGGCAATCAAAAAACCAAAAATGAATTTGACCACTAATGGAATAGCATCTAGCTTCGCTTTTAATGCCCACCAGGCTATTCCCGATGCCAAAAAGATTGCCAGGATAATCCACATATACCGCACCCCAGATAAAACACTATAAAAACCATTGATCAATTTGCCTATACTGTATAAATTCCATTGAATGATTTCAAATAAAGGCAAAATCATAGCGGAAAGGAATCCCGGATGGGTGCCCGTCTGTTCCTTAATTAATTCTACAAAAGTACTTATCGAGGCAATATCCTTTCCTGCATAAAGGGAATAAACAGCGATGACCCAAAATGCAATACTGCATATAATGACAATGATGTTTCTAAGCAAATTGCCAGACCAAAATAAAAATGGCAGCAACAGAAGCAATAAGAACGAAATATCCAGATACCTCGAGAACGAAACATTGGAATTCATGGTTACATCGTAAGGGAGCGACAAAAAAAGCGGCAACCCTTTTTCATAACCCATATATCGCTGGATTTCTTCCCGCTGTACTTCGGCGAGGGAAGATGTTTGTTTCGCATTACCGATTTGCTCAGTCGAATTCCCGGCATTCCGAAGGCCTGCCATAGATCCTCGCTGATCAGGGGTCAGCACGTTATCAACGACATCCTTTTTAAAATTTGCTGCCCATTCTTTGTTACCCTTGATTTGGATGCCCTGCAGGATAGTATAGTCTAATTTTTCCCTGATCTGAGAAAGTTGTTCTTCATTAAGCACAATTCCTCTTCGGTCAAAAATCCGAACAACTAAGGCTACCGCTGCTTCACGATCTTCATTCATTAAATTAGCATTTTCCCCGGCACTATCCAATAACGCATTTGCTGCTACCCGTTGTTCCTCCGTCAGTACTTGTGCTATAATAGCATTTCGTGCCTGAAGGAGTGCGTTCAGTCGATTTTGTGGGTCGATATTTATAAAATCAAAACCGGCAATTATAGAACGGGCATTTAACTGCTGCTGCTCATTCAGCGTGACGCCCAAATTTGTTAAAGCGGCAATGACCTTTTGTTCCTGAAGTTCCGCCTTTTTATTGACGGATGCAGTTGAAGATTTTAGCACTAATGTTGGCGCCCCCTTTTTTCCCTGGACTAATGCACTTATTGAAAAGGATTTATTCTCCAAATAATGTTTCCCCATCCAGGGCATAAAAGCTAAAAAAGCAAAAAGGGCGAATAAAATTGGTAACTTCACTATCGACGGCATTGAAAGACCTTGTTCAACTATACCCCATCCAAAGAGTATAATTCCTGGTATAATTGCGATTAATGCAACTGCCCATGAAGAATACCCTCCCAAATCCAAATAAGCAAAACGGTCTATTCCCATCAAATACAAAAATCCTATACCCAACAACAATGCACCTGCTCCTTGTTTCAAACCAGCTGCCTTATAATAATATAGGGCAATCATTGCGATCATAACAAATAATGCTGTATACTTCACCCCGAATGCATAACCACACAACCATCCTGCAATTGACCAAATGGCTACCTTCTGCGAGATTGAAAACCGCCCAATATGTAATATCGGCTCCGGCGTGTGGTTATCCTGTTTGTGAAAATAGTACTCTGCCACAAGCAAGAGTGTACTTAAGATTATAAATAGCAAACCAAGGTCGATTTTGGAATCGAGTCCTGCGTGAAAAGCAAAAGCCGGATTCACATACAGCAGTGCTGCAGCGAGCCAGGAAGCACCTTTGCCCATAAATAAACGACCTAGCCTGTACAACGCAAAAATGACAAGTACAATGGACAGGTGAGACAGTAAAATAGAAACGGGCACCAAACCAAACATCAGTTCACCTAGACTCATGAATATTTCCCAGTTGAACGCCTGACCGACCATG
>JBBQMA010000265.1:0-4606 GCA_038328415.1 Chitinophagales bacterium
CCACAAAAAGTAACAAGCCTCGCCGGCGATCCAGGCGATGGCCGTAAGCACCATGTCTTGATGGAGACCCACAGCATCTCCAATGAGGCGGTGCCGGACCAAATAAGTTGTCATCAACTTCAAGGCCGTACACCAGAAACAGGGCGGAGTATATCCCTTTGTAAATTATTTTCTATTTGGGGTACATCGGAACGAAAAAGGACATTGACTTTCAAATTTATTTTGAACGGGTATGAAAAGTAATCTAAGAATTTCAAAGCGAGTATATTTCAACGCCCTTAAATTTAAAGTTAATAAAGATATATAAAGGCCAATGCACTCGATCGAACACATTGGCCATTATTTCAATTTTTAGTCCTGAAAAATACTTAGGAAAGCTTATGCACTTTTTAATTCGAATTAATCTTTGAGTTTGGATTCCAACTTATTTAATACCGCAGCAAAGCCGCTACATGCCCGAAAGCATCCATCGAACCTTCATCGGCAAACAAGACTTTTCCATGAAGATGGAGGACTTTTTCAGCCAGATCATCGATGGCATCTTTGTGAAAAACAGTAGCGCTCTCAGTCTCTTCCAAAAATAACGTCATATCCTCTTCAGAACTGTAACCGGATTGGCGATAATTACGCTCAATAATCAGCGTTCCTACCCGGCCTTCGCAGGCTAAAGGCCAAACGGCCTGGATTCCTTGTGCCCTGGTGGATTGTCCGCCTGCATTTTCCAATTGTTCGATCGCCTCAGCCACTTTGCGATGGGATAGTTCATCCACAAGTGTTTCAATTTCAGCATACACCTTTTCTGCAGACACATGATCAAACGAGCCGGATAATTTGCCGGCCAACAAGTCTTCATGTTTTGTGTGGTTGCTGAAATAATTGATATCTGCCTCTGGGCCTACCAATAAAAAGGGCTGTTTTTTGCGGCTGAGATATAATCCTAGTAGGTCATCGATCTGATCGAGAAAGGTGTGATACGTATTCGTTTCCGTCCTCGATTTGCTATAGGTCCAAGATCCGTTGGGATCATCATAAATGCGCTCCTCCGGGGAGAGGTCCATGCGGTCCGAAACCTGCGTGATTTTATCGCCAAGGCCGTCGTACAAACGTGCATCCTCCTTGCCCAGGACAAGTACATAATAGGGGGTAGGACGACTTAAACCAAATAAAACGTCACGAATTTCAAAACTCTTGTCGACGATCACTTTTGATTCAACGGCAAATGAAAAATGGACTACAACTCCACTAGTCTCGTCCATATACACACCAAAACCGTCCTTGGACTGGGCAAAATCAAGTTCACTTGTCAACGCCTCAAATCGCGCCAGATACTGTTTTACCGTGTCCTTATCAGAAAGAGGTAATAATTGATCTTCAATGGCTTGTTCGACCTCCTTGAATTTGGCAGAGGTTTTTTTATGGTCCTGAAAGCCACGTTCCGTGTGTAAAATCGCAGAGACACACCACCCCTTGGGCTGACGTGACAGTTCCATTACCTGGTTAAATGAAGTTTCACTCATAGAGTTATATTTTGTTAATAAGTTAAAGAAATAATTCAAGTTTATAAATTGACGTTGCACGCTATATGACTTGCGCTTTGACTGTTGCAAGTTCCAGATAAAGGCTTAGACAACAAATGATGTAATTCAGCAGGAGCACTGATTCGAATCAAGCCTTCTAGCGATCAGTCTGCATCGACTGAGGACCAAATAAAGACATCAGCCGGGTGAGTGGCACATTGGAATATGCGTCATTTCCCTGAGTAGACGTAGATCGACGGGAATGGGTACAGCAAATGCACGCAGTATAAGAAAGGTGCCTGTAAGTAGTAAAAATGCAGGCAACACATAGGTTCTTATCGCTGATAGTTTCAGGCGGGCCTTCCATCCGGCATACTGGGTAAACGCTAATGCAGGTATCGTTCCCAACCCAAAAAAGAACATCATACGTGCACTAAGGCTCACGTCGCCTGTAATGAGTGCCGTTGACAGTGCCATATAGACCAGTCCACAGGGCAGCAATCCATTCACCATTCCTCCCAAAAGAGGTGCAGCTGGAGAGGGATGCTGCATGAACCGACTATACATCCTAGGTATCCACTGGCCCACCGTACGCAGGCCTGGCAATGCCCATAGATGCTTTTCCCATGGTACCAGACTGAATGCAGACAGAATTAACACTGCTCCGGCGAGGAGTGAAAGATAAAATTGTAACGTGCCCCAGATAGCTGTGCTGATCAGACCTATAAGTATTCCCAGGAGGATGTAAGTACTGATTCGTCCGGTATGGTAGAGGGCTACGCCAATCCAAGGCTGACGATGCTGTTGCAAAGCCTGCTGATGAATCACGATAGCCAATGGACCGCACATGCCCACGCAATGCAGGCTGCCCAATAAGCCGAGGATGAATGCCGCCCACATAATCAGGATTGGGTGAAGGTCGGCGTATGGTGTATAAAAAGCATCATTTTAGAATAAGAATCTGCTCCTCCATGAAGTAAGGTATGGCATTAGCTTCCCACTCAAGCTGCATTTTCCATCGACCTTTGATCAGTCTGCCGACAGGAATGACTTGTTGATTAAGACTGTCCAAATCCAGATTGACTAAATAATCCTGTTTGGCAGAAGAAGGCCTATAAAACTGAACAGTCCCATCGCTTGAGGACATGGATCTGGGAAATGATAAAACAAGAACAGCTGATGAAGGATCATACGAATAAGTGACTTTTTCAGTCAAACCCAGGTAATTGTCCCTCTTGTTCATTCGTTCCTGATACGTGATATCCTGCTGGTAGTAATCTTCAACCACTAAGGAATTATCCTGACCAAATGAATAGAGCAATATGAGGATAAACGTGAGGACAAAAAGACTGTAAAATATTGCTATACCCCAACCCCAGTGAAACTTCATAACAACTATTTTAGGAATGAAAGTAAAAAGGCGTGAAATAAGTTCAATGCGAAGGAAGGGGTAATGACAGGAAGATGAGTTATTTAATGGGTCCCATAAAATACGTCTTCACTTTCTCCATCCGAAGACTATCGACATACACTTCAATCTGAAGCTTGGTCTTATGCCCGACAATATCTGCCTTGTCAAGAATAACCAAAAAAGAACCCGAAGCCAGACCGCCCTTTTCCAGACCGGGCATTTTGCCGGCAAGTTTGATTTCGCCTTTAGGCTCGACTAGTCGCAACTCAACGGTCTTATAGGTTTGATTGGTCTTATTCACAATCTGAAAATTGTACAGATTGGAAAGATGATTTTCATCAACCTTTTGAAAAAGTGTACCCGGAGTCCGTAGAATAAGCGTCTCGACATTGGTGCGATAATTAAGCAAAAAAACTTCCAATCCAATCAACGCAATAAGGACACCGGTATAAGCAGCCATACGCGTGGTGAACCGCTTTTTTTTCTTTTCGACAATACCATTATAGGAATCATACCGAATTAAACCTTTGGGTCGGTCCACTTTTTCCATCACCGCATCACAGGCGTCGATGCAAACGGTACAATTAATACATTCCAATTGGGTTCCATGACGGATGTCGATACCGGTAGGACATACTTGCACGCATAATTTACAGTCAATGCAATCACCGGCATTCGCAATTTTTTCAATTGTCAGCGACTCACCAGTTCTGGATTTTTTTAGTTTCGTACGAGGTTCGCCGCGTTCAAAATCATAGGCCACGACAATGGAGTCCCGATCCAGCAACACCCCCTGCAAACGGCCGTATGGACACACCACTATGCATACCTGCTCGCGCATATAGGCAAAGACGAAGTAAAAAACTGCTGAAAAAATAAGCAACGCAATAAAACCACTCAGATGGTCAGCAATAGGCTCTGTAGCTATTTGCAATACACGTTCAGAACCTATAATATAGGAAAGGAAAATATTGGCTATGAGAATGGCAACCCCATAAAACAAAACATATTTAAGCCCCTTTTTCCATATCTTCTGACCTGTCCATGGGCTGGCATTTAGTCTGCGTTGCGCATTGGCATCGCCTTCGATCCAGTACTCTATTTTTCGAAAAACGCCTTCCATGAAGATCGTCTGCGGACATATCCATCCACAAAAAATACGACCAAATACTACTGTGAATAGGATGACAAACACCATGAGGGTGAGCATCGCAAATACAAAGAGGTGAAAATCCTGAGGCGTAAACAACTGCCCGAATAAAATAAACTTTCGCCCTAATACATCAAATAAAAACAACGGCTCACCACCAATCCTGATGAAGGGCATTCCCACCAATATCACCAACAATACCCAACTTACATAACTGCGCCATTTGGTGAAAAAACCCTGTGGTTTTTTGGGATATACCCAAATCCGCTTCCCATGAGCATCCACTGTGCTGATCGAATCCCGGAATTCTTCGTGGTCCTCTTCCTGATTGAAAATGAAATCCGCTATACTTCCTTTAGAGCTCATTGTTAGGTGATTGTTGCAATACCGCTACTGCGCTTAAAGCGGAGAGCCTTTAGTGCTGTCTATTGCCGGTGTGGTTTTTGTGGAATCTGCAGCAGCACCTTCCACTGGTGTTCCGGCTGCGGTTCCATCCATTAAATTGCCTTGTGGCGCTTTGGGATTAGG
>JBBQMA010000266.1:0-4600 GCA_038328415.1 Chitinophagales bacterium
ACATCGAGCGTGCATTTTTCCATCATTTTATGGATCTCTTGCTGGAGACCGTCAAATTATTCTCCATTTCTTCCAATGAAGTTCTTGCTCATGCCTGTGTCGTTAATCCAGAAGTATTTGCACCTTTTGAAAAAGGTAATGTCAAATTGGTGGTAGCCAGTGGCCATTATGGCAATTGGGAGCTTGCCGCTCAGGCACTGACCCTGCAAACCAAAATCCGCATTATGGGGATTTATAGTCCGCTTAAGGATAAGTTCATGGATGGCAAAATGCTCGAATCCAGAGGCCAGTTTGGCATGGTCCTCGTTTCCCGGAAAATGGTGGATGTGGCATTTCGTGAAGTAGAAGACCGTTCCTCGGCCTATTTATTTGCTACGGATCAGGCCCCCTCCAATGAGCGCAAAGCCTACTGGACATGGTTTTTAAATCAGGAAACGCCGGTATTTTTTGGTGCAGAAAAATATGCCACTACCTATGACTGTCCGGTATTTTACACACGAATCACCAAACCAAGACGCGGGTATTATGAAGTACATTTTGAGCTCATAGAGCCCACTGCCGCTCTCACGGATCCCGGGGATATTACCGCCCGTCATACCCGGCTTCTAGAGGAGGATATCATTGCCCGTCCTGAATTTTGGCTTTGGAGCCACCGCCGCTGGAAAAGAAAACGTCCGCAGGATGTGCCCATCCATCCGCCCATCGATTTGCCCTCAAAAGTTTAGGTGCTTTATACCGCCAAGGTCACATCAATAGCTACAGTCAGCTCTTCATGTAATTCTACGGTTGTTCCATTGACTCCGGTTTTTAATTCCAGTTTATCGGCAAGCGTCTCCGTCCGGATATATTCACCGAAATCGGTGACAGCCTGACGGATGGACTCCTGGTCCTCAACAGCGATAAAAATCCGGTCTGTGACCTGGAAGCCGGCATCTTTTCGCAGGTTCTGAATCCGGTTTACCAAATCTCTAGCTATTCCTTCTGCAATCAAAGCAGGTGTTAACTTGACATCAAGCGCTACGGTTAGTCCTTCCTCTGAAGCAGTCTTCCAGCCGGGCAGGTCTTCAGTAGTGATGATCAGGTCTTCCGGAGTCAGCGTATAAGAGGTACCTTCCACGATTACCGTTGCCTGGCCCCTGCTTTCCAATTCGCCGATCTGGCTATTGGTATACGAAGCTATCTGCATGGCCACCTCCTTCATGTCCTTACCCAGGCGGCCTCCTAATGTTTTGAAATTCGCCTTAGCCTGTTTGTTCAATAATCCGGAATCATCGGTGACATATTCCAATGCCTTGACATTAATCTCTGAGAGAATGAGGTCTTTGACCCCGTCGACCTGTTGTATAAATGCTTCGTCCAGGACAGGGATGAGCAGGCGTTCCAAAGGAAGTCGCACCCGCAATTTTTCACGCTTGCGTATACTTAGCGCCAGGGAACAAATCCGCTGGGCATAATCCATGCGTATCTCCAGTTCGGCATCAATCTCATTGACATCTTCCCGGACTAAATCAGTGAGGTGGACGCTGTCAAATCCGGAAGTAGCTCCGGCAAGATCGGCTTTGTGACGAATGGGTGCTGACAGATTACGGAAAAGCCAGTCGCTAAAAAATGGTGCTGCAGGGGCAGATAGCTGTGCCACAACCATCAGGCATTCGTATAATGTTTGGTAAGCAGCGAGCTTATTATCATTGAATTCTCCCCGCCAGAAACGGCGTCGGGCTAATCGCACGTACCAGTTGCTCAGGTTCCGGTCCACAAAATTCTCCAGTGACCTCAATGCCTTTGTGGGTTCATAGTCATCGAGATGGCCACGCACTTCCACAATCAGACTATACAATTTGGAAATAATCCACCGATCCAATTCTGGCCTGTCCGAATGCGGTATCACCGGGTTTTCATCCATAGCAAAACCATCCAGGTTGGCATACAATGCAAAAAAGTTATACGTGTTGAAGAGCGTTCCGAAATACTTGTTGCGTACCTCCAGTAAACCGGCTTCATCAAACTTCAGATTTTCCCAGGGGTCCGCGTTTGCCATCAGATACCAGCGGGTCGCATCAGCGCCGTATTTGGATATCGTTATAAATGGATCGACGACATTGCCTTTAGATTTCGACATTTTGTTGCCATCCTTATCTAATACAAGGCCATTGGACACCACATTTTTATAAGCCACACTGTCAAAGCACATTGTAGCTATAGCATGGAGCGTGTAAAACCATCCCCGCGTTTGGTCGACACCTTCGGCAATAAAATCTGCCGGAAAATTCAACTTGAACTTGTCCTCATTTTCAAAGGGATAATGCCACTGGGCGTAGGGCATGGAACCGGAATCAAACCAAACATCTACGAGGTCTAGTTCGCGACGCATTTGCAATCCCGTATCACTGACCAAGACGACGGCATCTATATAGGGACGATGCAGGTCCAGCGGATAGGCTTGTTTCAAACCTAAGGCTTTATTGGCCCGGTCTATCTCATTGTGCAGTTCGGTGATGGAGCCAATGCATTTTTCCTGCTCACCGTCCTCCGTGCGCCAAATGGGAAGGGGGATGCCCCAATAACGGGACCGGGAAAGATTCCAATCCTGCAGATTTTCCAACCAGGATCCAAAGCGCCCGGTGCCGGTATGCGCAGGCTTCCAGTTTATTGTACGATTAAGTTCCGCCATACGTTCCTTTGCTGCTGATGCCCGGATAAACCAAGAGTCCAGCGGGTAGTATAGGACGGGTTTGTCGGTTCGCCAGCAATGGGGGTAGTTGTGTTTGTATTTTTCGACCCTGAACGCCTTGTTTTCCTCTTTGAGCTTGAGGGTGATCAGGAGGTCGGTTGATTTGAAATCCTTACCATTGCGCACCTCATCGGAGTAATATTCCGGCTTGACATACATGCCTGCAAAATCCGTCACCTCGGACACAAATCGACCCTGGCGGTCCACCAATGGCTGCAAGACACCCCGTTCATCTGGTATGCCTATAAATGGTATATTGTTAGCCTGCGTTGCACGGAAGTCATCTGCGCCAAAATAGGGTGCCGTATGGACAACCCCCGTTCCGTCCTCCGTAGTGACAAAGTCGGCAGTGATCACTTTGAAACCGCGCTCCCGCAATTCCGGGCTGCTTACATAAGGCAACAGTTGTTCATATCGTATTCCGGCCAGGTCATTACCTGACCAGGATCCTGCTATGGAATAAGGCAGGATTTTTGATCCAGTTACAAACGAGTCCAGAGGCTGATCTAAACCGGCCGGTTCGAAGTAGGCACTAATCCGGTCTTTAGCCAGGATAAGACTGACAGGAAGCCCTGTATAAGGGCTTACTGTACGGACTTTTGAATACGAAATTTTAGGACCCAGCGTCAAGGCTACGTTGCCTGGAAGCGTCCATGGTGTGGTCGTCCAGGCTAAAATCCGAACATCTTCTGTATCTCCACCATCGTACAGAGAAGCGGAGCGATCATTCCGAACCACCTTGAACATGGCAATCACCGTCTGATCGGTTACTTCCTTGTAACAGCCCGGCAAATTAAGCTCATGCGTGCTAAGCCCTGTTCCAGCTGCTGGGCTGTACGGCTGGATAGTAAATCCTTTATAGAGATAAGACTGGCCTGAAGGGGTATGTTTTCGATATAGTTTTTGGAGGAGATTCCAGCATGATTCGATATAGTCATTTTCGAAGGTGATATAGGGTTTATCCAAATCCACCCAATAACCCATCTGGCGGGTAATATCATCCCAGAGGTCCTTATATCGCAGCACAGTAGAGCGACAAGCCTGATTATATTCTGCCACAGAGATGGACTTCCCAATATCTTCCTTGGTGATGCCAAGTTCTTTTTCTACCTGTAGTTCGACGGGCAGGCCATGGGTGTCCCAACCACCTTTGCGTTCGACGCGAAAACCCTTCAGGGTGTAATAACGACAAAAAAGGTCCTTGACCGTACGGCCCATGACGTGATGGATGCCCGGTTTGCCGTTGGCGCTAGGTGGTCCCTCATAAAAGACAAAGGACCTGGCAGGATCCCGTTGATTCACACTCTTTTCAAAGGTTTGATCTTGAGCCCAGAAGGCCAGTATTTCCTTATCGATATCCGGTAAACTGAGTTGGCGGAATTCGCGGTACAATAATTTGGACATAGGTCGTATTACAGGGTTCGTCGTTCAGCCAACAAAGGTAGCGGAATTAGGCTAAAAGGGGAGCGCTGACCAAGGGCATAAAAGAAAGGTCATTTACCCATCAACGGTTTACCGATCATAGTCGAAATGTATCAGGCAAGTGTCAATGCCTTGTCGAGATCTGCCAGCAAATCCTCAATGTCCTCTACGCCGACACTAAGACGAATGAGACTATCCGTGAGCCCGTTTTTAATACGATCCTCACGAGGAATGGAGGCATGGGTCATCGATGCAGGATGGCCAATCAGCGATTCTACACCACCGAGGGATTCAGCCAGGGAGAAAAGGTGCGTACCTGTGAGGACCTTCCAAGCTTTTTCGATATTGTCGTCTTTCAGGTCAAAGGACACCATTGCGCCATAATCCCGCATTTGTTTAGAAGCGATGTGGTGTTGCGGATGACTGGGCAGGCCGGGGTGTAATACG
>JBBQMA010000267.1:0-4584 GCA_038328415.1 Chitinophagales bacterium
ATTCACTACGCTCACCAAGAATTTCACAATGCAATGGGATAATTTAAAAGTAATACATACCTTAGTAAAAAAATCATGAAGTATTGGATTTTGGGTTTTGTCATCATGAATTGTTATAATCTGTATGGCCAGTATCTGGAGGAAAACTTTATACAATCTTTCCCGAGCGCATCATTTCGAGAATCCAATATTGGTGCCCAACAAAAAGCAGTATTAAGGACGGGAGTAGATCCTATGCTTGCAGCACGCCTTCAGGATACGATAGAAATTTACAGGGATATGTTCAATTCCGTCGGGTTGAGCGCAGCACTTATTCTTCCTGATGGGGAGGTCTGGAATGGAGCAAGCGGATTAAAAGCCTTTCCTGTACTTTTACTTGAACCTTCGAATGCGCTTGGCATTGGCAGCGTGACAAAAACACTAACGGCAGCTGCAATTATGAAGTTATGGGATATGGGCAAATTAAATCCCAATGATCCTTTAAGTGTCCATATCGGGGCATATCCGAATATTTCAGGCGCGATTACACTTCAGCAATGTCTCCAGCACACATCCGGTCTTGCAGATTATACTGCAAATCCGGCACTTGGGGAACAAATCAATTCAAATCCAGCTAAATTTTGGTCGCCGGAGGAATTGCTTCAAAATTTTGTCCAGGCCCCTTTGGCAATACCGGGTGTTACCTGGAATTATTGTAATACAAATTATTTAATCCTTGGGAAGGTCATCGAAGTGGCAAGTGGAATGGCCTACCATGAATTTGTCCGGGAGGAATTACTTCTTCCTTTAGGATTAGATAGCATCACCCTAGGGGAATATGAAGCTGAAACGTATGAACGTGCGCATGTGTGGGCCGATGCCGGATTTGGAAAAGTAGATGTGATCCAATTTGGTTACTCGTTAACAGGATTATTTTCATCGGCATGGTCAGCCGGTGCCTATTGGTCCACGGCATCAGATATAGCGCAATGGATGCGTGCATTACTTAATGGTCAGGTATTAAGTACAACCGCACTTAATGTCATGAAAGACGTACTGGAGATAACACCTGAAGTAGCTTATGGAGCCGGATTGATTCGCTATCGCATAGGCACTGTTGATGCTTGGGGCCATGGAGGTAATATCGTTTACAAATCTATCGTTCTGCACATTCCTGAGTTAGGCGTTAGCGTTGCGGTCATAGGTAATGACAACGATTTTGTAGGGGAGGGCCCTACTGCATTAGCATTGGTTCAGGGCTATCTGGATTTCATTTCAACGCCTGTATCCAATCCGGATCCGGCTAATGAACGTCTTATTTCAATTTATCCCAATCCAGTTGGACCTACAAGTGTAATTACCGGATTAGAGGGCAATACCGATATAGCTGTGCTGGACCTTCTCGGAAATGTGCAATTTCAAACCCACGTGTTTGGTAACGGTGAGCCAATGCCCATTGAAAAACTCTTCTCAGGTAAGGGATTTCCTGATGGTCATTATTTTGTACGAATACTATCAGAAAAAGAAGCGCGCCTAATGCCAATTACATTAGTGAGATAGTTGCGCGTATTACCTATGGCTTTCCGCGTGCTCCAAACCGACCACAACAGCATAGGCAACTGCCGCTATAATACTGCAAACAAATATGATCATGGTATTAATATTGATAGGTGTTTATATGTACAGGTTTCATGTGAACGCTTTAAAGCGGCTTAAAAGTTCCATATCACCTGTTTGATCTAGTCATGCGCGAGTGAAATCTCCAGAGCAATTGATATGGGTAATAGCCCAATCCAGTTCTTTCTGTAAACTATGTCTGCTTACGTTAAAAGGTGACTAGCGGAGTTTGATTTTCAAAAACTTTCCTTTGGACAAAATATAAAAGGAAGAGAGCCATAACGTTTATGACTCTCTTGAATTTTAATTAAAGTGTGGTTATCCCGAAACACATCCTCATTTTTATCAAACAGGGGGTGTTGTCTTGACGATCTTAATCTTTAATTATACCATCGCCAGCATCATTGTATCGCTGCGCGACTTCATTCCAGTTTACAAGTTTCCAAAATGCTTCGATAAATTCATTGCGCCGGTTTTGGTAATGGAGATAATAGGCATGCTCCCAAACGTCCAGTCCCAGTAAGGGTGTTCCTCTTTGTTCAGCTAAATCCATCAGTGGATTGTCCTGATTTGGTGTAGAGCAAATGAACAATTTATCACTGGCGTCTACACATAACCAAGCCCATCCTGAGCCAAAACGGGTCATTGCAGCTTTATTGAATTCAGTAGTAAAGTTTTCAAAAGATCCAAAATCACGATCTATCGCTAAGGCGACATTCATTTGAGCTGAGAGTTTGCCCTCTTCGTTGGGCGTAAGTATTTCCCAAAACAAATTGTGATTCCAAAATCCACCCGCATTGTTTCGGACAACAACTGGAAATTTGGAGATAGTGTTTAAAATTTCCTTGATAGGTCGACCTTCATCAGGTGTACCTTCAAGCGCATTATTCAAATTTTTGGTGTAGGCTGCATGGTGTTTGGTGTGGTGAATCTCCATCGTAGGCGCATCAAAATAAGGCTCTAGTGCATCATACGCATAGGTTAGCTTCGGAAGTATATAAGGCATTTTAAAAAATTTAGTGGTTAAAATCTAAAAATATAAACAGGTGATTGTCATTAAGGTTTAGTTGGTTACTCTTATTTAGCTAATTCTGCTCCAGGTGCGATGCAACCGTTTCTTTTCTGCAAGATGGGATCGAAGCATCTGATGTTCCGGTTTTTCAAACAATTCATCATCATCAAGAATTTTAGAAGCAGTAATTCTTGCTGCCTGGAGTATATGTCCATCCTCACGAAGGTCGGCAATTTTAAGACCGAGTGTACCACTTTGCCTGGTGCCTTCCAAATCACCCGGTCCACGTAATTTTAAATCCACATCAGCAATTTCAAACCCATCATTTGTACGGCACATCGTTTCCAGACGAATCCTTGCCTCCGGAGATAGCTTGCCGTTCGTCATCAAGATGCAATAGGATTGGTCCGCACTCCTACCTACACGACCACGCAATTGGTGCAATTGGGACAAGCCAAAACGTTCTGAATTTTCAATAATCATTACACTAGCATTCGGCACATTGACACCTACCTCAATTACTGTAGTTGCAATCATGATTTGAGTCTCTTTGTTAACAAATCGTTGCATTTCAAATTCCTTATCCGCCGCGGCCATACGGCCATGTAATATACTGATTTGGAATTCAGGCATCTTAAACTCGCGTTGAAGAAATTCCAATCCTTGTTGGAGATTCAATAAATCCAAGGTTTCTGACTCTTCAATGAGTGGATAGACAACATAAATCTGTCTACCAAGAGCTATTTGGTCCTTCATAAAACCAAAAAGCCTTAGCCGTTTATTTTCATACCATAATTCGGTGTGAATGGGCTTGCGTCCAGGAGGTAGTTCATCAATAATCGAAATATCCAGGTCGCCATAAATCGTCAGTGCCAATGTCCGGGGTATCGGAGTTGCAGTCATGACTAAAATATGTGGGGGATAGGGCGTGCTCTTTTTCCAAAGCGCCGCTCGCTGCGCCACCCCAAAGCGATGTTGTTCATCTGTTATAGCTAGTCCCAGCTTTTTAAATATAACCCCGGGTTCCAATACGGCATGTGTCCCTATCAGAATGTGTAATTGGCCGTTCGCCAGGTATTCAAGGGTCATTTTTCTAGGTTTGCCAACCACACTACCGGAGAGAAATCCTATCTGAATACCCATTCCCCTAACGAGTTCTTTCAATGAATGGAAATGCTGTTGGGCCAGGATTTCTGTCGGTGCGACAAGGCAGGCTTGAAAGCCGTTATCTAATGCAATTAACATCACCAAAAGCGCTACAACTGTTTTTCCAGATCCTACATCACCTTGCAAAAGTCGATTCATTTGTCGCCCATGTCCAAGGTCCTTTCGAATTTCGCGCACAACGCGCTTTTGGGCTTCGGTCAGTTCAAAAGGCATCACCTCTTTGTAGAATCGGTTGAATTTGTCGCCAACCGCTTCAAACGAAAACCCCGCCAACACCGATTGGCGCTGACGCTTTAAAAGAAGCATTTCAAGCTGTATAAAAAACAATTCCTCAAATTTAAGCCTATTACGCGCCAAATCTAGACTCACCTGATCAGTAGGGAAGTGGATGTTTTTAGTAGCTTCTAATCTGCCGGGAAGTCGAAATTTGGTGAGAATGTCCTGGCTGAGATTCTCCGGGAGATGTTGTTCACTCAGTCGTGAGATCAGATCTTTCAGGAGCCGACGAATACCTCTGGTGTCTAATCCCTTTTTTGTCAGCGATTCAGTACTGGAGTAAACAGGTTCAAAATGGAGGCCCTGGTTAGAAACATGTTCTGTGACCAAATCCATTTCAGGGTGTACCATGTTGGCAGTGTTCCTGAAAATGGTTGGTTTGCCATAAGCCGAATAGAGTTGACCGGGTTGTAGCACATTCTCTAAAATCTTGTGGCCTTTGAACCAAATTAGTTCTAAAACTCCAGTATCGTCTTTTAGATACGCGACCATTCTACGTTTCCTGGCGGCGCCTTCATACTGGAATTGGCTTA
>JBBQMA010000268.1:0-4547 GCA_038328415.1 Chitinophagales bacterium
GCCCGTAAGATGATTCTGATTTTTACCATATCAGGCGCAATCTCTGCCGCGTTGACTGCCATATGGGTTGAAAACTGGAAGTGGTTTCTTCTCTACCCCCTTTTTTGGATTAGCTTGTACCACTATTCGAAAAGACTGAAAGGTGAAAGTTGGTTTGGCAATTTTTTCATAGCACTCCTTTCAGCACTGGTTCCCCTTATCCTGCTATTGCCGGAATGGGAGCTTTTGGCAAGACTAAAAGCCAACAACCAACAAAACCTTCTTTACCTGTTTTTTGGGTTTTCTTTTTTTGCTTTTTTAACC
This sequence comes from Chitinophagales bacterium, assembly GCA_038328415.1. Lineage (GTDB taxonomy): Bacteria > Bacteroidota > Bacteroidia > Chitinophagales > Saprospiraceae > JAGNXB01. The sequence continues at coordinate 304 of JBBQMA010000268.1, forward strand.
AGCTTTTTTCGAGAATTGGTTAAAGATCTTGAAGATGAACCAGGAGATCGGCTTGCCGGGATCAACACATTCGCAGTAAGACGAGGTATTCTCGAAGCAAAAAATCTAGCCCTGGCCATCGGCGCATTGAATAGCATTATCACTGCCCTGGCTAGTTTATTCTTCTTTGCCGGGATTGTTTCAAGCGCCATGCTTTTCCTAATAGCTTTTTCACAGGGGTTCTTGGTCTATCAACTGCGCGCTGCCTCTACCCCTGCCGACTTCAAATCGATTAGCCAAATGGCAAAAGCTATTCTTGCCGGAGGTCTACTTGCTGTATGGCTAGCCGTTTTAAAATAAACACGCATCTTCGCCGGCATAAATTTTAACCGATGCATTCATGGCAATATGCCCCACTATTGTTAGCCTCCGGGTCACCCAGGCGCCGTCAACTATTGGATCAAGCAGGATTCAATTATCGGGTCCAACATACAGACGTCGCGGAGGTATATCCACACACACTGACTCCTGAAGATGTTGCACCCTTTTTAGCGGCCAAAAAAATGCAAGCATCCTTTCATCTCGCCCGGGAGGATGAAATCATATTAACTGCAGATTCTGTGGTGATTCTGGACGGTGATATTTACGGAAAGCCAACAGATCGCGACCATGCCATCCAAATTCTTGAGAAGTTGCAAGGGCGTACTCACATCGTTGTAACAGCTATATGCATGGCCAGGAAAAAGACCATATGGAGTGAGTTGGAAAAAACAAAAGTAACCATGGCCTCTATAACAAATGAAGAAATCAAATGGTATGTCGACACATATGGCCCATTTGATAAAGCAGGCGCATATGGAGTTCAAGAATGGATTGGATTATGCAAAATCACCCAATTGGAAGGAACCTATGCCAATGTCATGGGCTTACCAGTGCATCTCGTGTATCGTGCATTTCAGGAACGAATTTTTTAAGTAGCTAAGAGCGCGAGAAGAATACCAATGACGATGGCTGTTACTTTCTGCCAAGAAATGTGATGGTGTCCTTTCTGTTCAGATTCAAAAAGGATTGTAGTAGAAATATGCAATAGCGATCCAACAACGAAAGCCATCGTCCATCGAAGCACTTCTACATCAGGGATAAAGACCTTGCCGAGAAGAGCGCCAAGAGGTGTCATTGCAGCAAAACCAAAGAGTACAGTCCAAAACTTCCATCCTTTCACCTGATTCAGTCGCATAATTAGGGCTAGGACATAAGCTTCTGGGAGCTTATGAAAGGCCACACCAGCCATTAAATGGTTAAAACCTGGTCGGTGCTCATGCCCGTGATGCCCATGTAAATCAAATTCGGTATATCCCGACAGGGGCAAGCCTTCGACAAGTGCATGTATGCACAATCCAAAGAAAATAATATAGAACTGCCTCATATCAGCATGTTCTTTATGAAAATGGCCATGCTCGGCTCCATGGGAAATATTAGAGAAGAAGAGTTGTAACATAAAACCCGCTAACAGAAAAAGTCCGGATCTGCTGGAGGTCTCGGAGCCAAATATGCCTGGCAATAAATGTGTCGCAATTATACCTAAAATGAAAGAACCTGCAAAAGCCAGAATAATTCCAATCCATTCTCGCTTGTATTCCTTCCAGACATATGCCAATGTCCCACCAATCAATGCTGAAGCTAACAAAATCAGGTATTCAGAAATATTCATTGGACACTTACTTTTATTGATTTGGTCAACCTCCGGTACCCCCAGATCCACAAAAGACCAAAGAGTATGCCTATCAAGGCACCAGCCAGGATATCAGATGGATAATGAACACCAACATATACCTGACTTAATGCGATTACCGAGGCCCATATCCACCAAAGCCACAAAAATCTTCGTTGAATGAACCCAAGAATACCTATAAAAAAGCAGGCTAACCCAAAATGGTTTGTCGCATGCGAGGAGGTAAAACTGTATCCGGATCCACAAGCAACAATTGGTCTGACATAGATTTTTACCTGTGGATCGTTACAAGGGCGAACTCTTGCAACTGCCGGTTTGATTACTTTGCTGCTTACCGTGTCCGTCGCAGCAATCAACGTAACAGCTCCAAAGACAATGTACCAGAAATAAGGTTTGGCGTTGAACCAGACTACTGAAAGAATAAAAAGATAGAGCGGCGCCCAGAAAATCTTATTCCTCAACAATGGAGCTAAGAAATCAAAAAATACATTTTGCCCACCTAAATGGATGGCCAAAAAAACCTTTAGGTCAAGTGAAAGTAAAAATTCGATCACGTTAATTTTAGGTTTGGTTTGAAAGCCAGGATGATCAAGCGTTCCGAGATTTCAACTTGGAAAGGGTCCATTCCATAATTGCCGTAGGCCTGAAGACCTTGAAATCCTGATGCCTCCAGTAAATCTTTTATCTCATCTAATTGAAATGATCGGACCTTTTCCCTGAAAACATTTGATCTCCCATCATTCTCAAAGGTTATCGTTTTAAAGATGTGATGATCATCCATCCTTCGATGTATTTTAAAGGTCAGGCCGTCAACTTCACGACGTTCATCCACCACAAGTTTCCTTCTTTCTAAGTGGCTGTTCATAAAGTCAAGGACAAAAACGCCCCCCGGTTTCAATCCTAGAAAAATATTTTTAAGGGAGCTTAAATGTTGCTCCACACAATCGAAATAGCCGAAAGATGTGAAGAAATTAAAGATATACTGATAATAATTTACCCGATAAGGCAAACGCATATCATGTTGAAAGAACGACAAATGGTCGCTCTCTAACTTCCTAGCATATTCAATGTTACTTTTCGAAAAATCCAGGCCTGTCACATCGAAACCGAGTTGGGATAAATACAGGGCATGACGCCCTCTTCCACACGCTAGATCCAATACGGTTGAGCCCTGTGCAGGTTTTAGAATATTTATCAAATTATCTATAAAATACCTAGCATCATCATCATTTCGTTGATGATACAACTTATGATAATAAGGCGAATCAAACCAATGTGAAAACCATTCTTCTTCCATATCTTGACAATCCAACACGTAAAGGTAACAATCCTTCAATGCCTGACTTAAGGTGACACGTGGGTTTTTGGTAGTTTTACATTCAAAACGTATTTATGACACTTATCGCTTCTGTATCAGGTATCCGTGGGACTATTGGAGGAACATCAGGCGAAAATCTAACTCCTGAGAATATTGTTCGTTTTACCGCTGCGTTTGCTTCCATGATTAAAGAAGAAGGTTTTTCAAATCGCATTGTTTTGGGAAGGGATGGCCGGATATCCGGCCCAATGGTACAAGGACTGGTCTCAAACACCTTGTTGGCCATGGGAATGGATGTCATTGATCTGGGTCTGACTACAACACCAACGCTCGAATTGGCTGTGTCAGCTGAAAAAGCAGGGGGTGGAATAATATTGACAGCTAGCCACAACCCCAAACATTGGAATGCATTAAAACTACTTAATAAAAAAGGAGAATTTATTTCTTCTGACGAAGGGAACAGGCTTTTGCAGATAGCCGAAGGAAAACAAATCGTTTATGCAACAGTTGATGAATTAGGTAAACACTTCCTAGCGGGAGATTTTATAGATTATCATGTAATGTCAGTGTTGAACCTTCCCTACATTAATGTTGAACGCATCCGAGAAAGGAAATTTCACGTCGTTGTAGATGCAATTAACTCAACTGGAGCCATCGCAATACCCAAACTTCTCAAGGCACTCGGCGTGACATATTCAATTATAAACCAAGATGTCACAGGTATATTTGCCCATAATCCCGAACCATTACCAGAACATCTAAAGGATTTGTGCATGGCTGTTACAGAACAAAAAGCAGACCTGGGTATTGCCGTTGACCCTGATGTTGATCGATTGGCACTTGTGTCAGAAGATGGATCTTGGTTTGGAGAGGAATATACCCTGATTGCTGCTGCTGATTTAGTGCTCAGTCAAAACCCGGGTTCGGTAGTACACAATTTATCTTCTTCCCGTGCACTCCGTGATTTAGCAAACCGCTATGGCCAGGATTGTTATGTTTCTCCTGTAGGTGAAGTGCATGTAGTCCAAAAAATGAAAGAAGTTAATGCTGTTATCGGGGGGGAAGGTAATGGTGGCGTGATTTTGCCTGAACTACATTATGGTAGAGATGCCTTAGTAGGAATTGCATTGATTTTGACATTACTTACCGAAAAAAACCAATCGTTGAGCGCAATCCGAAAGACCTATCCTACTTATGCAATGTGTAAACAAAAGG
>JBBQMA010000269.1:0-4547 GCA_038328415.1 Chitinophagales bacterium
CTGAAATCAAAGCCTTTTTGAAAAGTTACTCCATTGATTTCACACAAAGTATCTATACAGCCGACAATGTTAATCTAACTTATCCCCTCTTGTTTGGCGAGCGACAAATCAATGGACGATTGACGGATAAATTGGTTGTGAGAAATCTTGCAGTAGAAGGTTCTTACCCCAAGTTTGAATCTTATGATAAAATTATCGAGATAGCAGATATTGGGGGAGGAGTCCGATACAAAGGAGGCTTCAGACTAGAGGGTACCTCGATATATGGCTTTGCTGGTGATGAGAACCAAGCGCTCATCACCCTCACTCGGCCGGACGGGAAGCTACAGTTTAAAGCTACTTCAGACCTGTTTACTATGAAACGCGAAGAGCAAGTTACTGGCTCACGCGTTGAAACGACTATTTATTTCGGTGAAGACAGCCTCTATCATCAATCCGTTGATTTTAGGTTCGAAATTGACAAACGGATCATGCGATTGAATCGATCAAATCGTGCTAGTGACAAGGCTCCGTACTACTCGTCCATGCACAAATTCGATTTTGATGTAGATGGTTTAACTTGGTATTTAGACAGGGACACTATTAAGCTTGGTGAACGGAGTATAGCCGGCACAAAGGGAAGAGATGAGATGCAGGTGATTTCTGAGGATTTCTTCAATGACAATGATTATCGGAAGATACAGAACATCTCTGATGTAAATCCACTAAGCTTGTTTAAAAAGCATGTGGATGAAACGGGCCAGCGGATTTTCTCTGCGGGTACACTGGCCTATTTGATCAACCCGGATTTTTCTGTTGAGAATATCCAAACCCTCTTGTTTGATCTGGTGCAACGTGGATTTATATTTTATGACTTTGAAAAAAACCTGGTTGAAATAAAACCCAAACTGGATCACTATGTACTTTCTTCCCAAAACAAACGCGATCATGACTTTTTGAATGTCATGTCAACAACACGTTTAGACAATGGGGTCCTTTCCCTCAAGGATTCTACAATCACGTTAAATGGTGTCCCATTTGTTGAATTTTCACAACCCCAACAAGTTGCTGTATTGCCAGAAAATCAACGCATTACGGTAGGAAAAAATAGGGATATTGATTTCTCGGGAAAGGTTTTTGCTGGAACATCCGTCCTTCAGGGCAATTCTATGTTCTTTAAATACCCAAAGTTTAATATCCGCATGGATTCAATTAAGACATTCGATTTGTTCATTCCGACAGGATTGGTCGATAGTCTGGAAAAGCGGATTTCATTAGCCATTGATTCCCGGATTGAGAATTTTTCGGGTGTCTTGCAGATCGATGCACCTGAGAACAAATCTGGTAAAAAGGATATTCCACTCTTTCCTTCCATCCAAAGTACATCAAAATCCTATGTGTATTATGATCGGACAGATATCCAAGAAGGTGTTTATTTGCGGGATTCGTTTTTCTTTCAGATTGACCCCTTTACCTTCAATAGCCTGGATAAGTTTACAGGAGATGCGCTGAAATTTAAAGGTCGTTTAGTGTCAGACAGCATTTTTCCGACAATCGAAGAAGTCGTTTATCTGATGCCTGATAGTTCATTGGGTTTCGTAAATAAAACGCCGGCAGATGGCTTGGGCACGTATGTTGACCGGGGCAAATACACGGGCGAAATCAGATTGAGCAATAAGGGCCTTGAAGGCAGAGGGTTAATACAATATCTTCGGGCCAAGGCCTTTTCAGAGGACGTTATATTCAGACCTGAACAGATGACTGGCTCTGCACAGCAGTTTGACATTACCGAGGACAGAAAGGGGCCTATATATATGCCTAAAGTGGAAGGTAGTAATGTGCTTATAAACTGGAGGCCCTATCAGGATTCCATGTATGTGACCACCCAGGATAAAGCCTTTGACTTCTATCCCGAAAAGACCCACACATTAACCGGGATGTTAATCCTGACACCGGATGGTTTGCGTGGGCGTGGTACTTTCGACTGGGATAAAGGATTTATGGAATCGCAATTACTAGCGTTCGGTGCACATGATGTCACATCAGATACGCTTGATCTGAAAATTCGAGCGTTAGGATCAACAGACCTTGCCTTTGATACCCGCAATGTAAATGGAATAGCAGACTTTGATAAACAAATTGGTAAGTTCCGGGCCAATTCCGAAAATTTGAGCACGGTGATGCCCTATAACCGGTATCAAACGTCCATGAATGAATTTGAGTGGGATATGGATAAGGAATCAATCACCTTCAAATCTGATCCTGGCAAAATGGCCGAATTCCTATGTACGGATCCGGTTCAAGACTCTTTGCAATACCAAGGCAAAACCGCATTTTATGACTTAAAGACTAATTTGTTACGAATAGGAGGCGTTCCCCAGATTTTTGCTGCGGATGCATGGATTTATCCAGGAGATGGTAACGTTGAAGTGAAAGCGGGAGGCGTAATTACAACACTTCAGAATGCAAAAATCATTGCAGATACGTCAAATAAGTATCATGTGATCAATAGGGCAACAGTAGACATTTATGGTCGCCGACATTATGAGGCAAACGGATTCTACGAATACAATGTCGGCAGTCACCAACAAGAAATAGCATTTGATAGTATTACAGGCTATCCTGTCAGGAAGGGAGCGTTTTCAGAAAAACGATCAGTTACTCGAGCACAGGGTAATGTAACTGAAGATGATCAGTTTTTTGTAGACCATAAAACCAGATTCCAGGGCACGATAGTGCTAGAAGCTGATTCACCTGAATTGCGGTTTGATGGGTTTGCTTTTCTTGATGCGGACCGCCTTAATCAAAAAGGCTGGTTTTCAATTGATAGTAAAGCAGACAAAAAAAATCTTGTTCTTCGTTATGATCGTTCCCGTAATTTAGATGGCGAGTTAGTGAAGACAGGCTTTTTCATAAACAAAAGCACCTCGATTCTTTACCCGACGGTGATGACAATGCCTTTTTTGCGAAAGGACAGACCCATCATAGAAGCCGAAGGTATGTTCCGATATGACCGGGCCGGTGACAGTTATTATTTTGGCGATTCATCCAAAGTCGTAGGAACCGGTCGAAAAGGCAGTCTAATTGTGTTCAGTAACAAAACGGGTTCAATCTATGGTGAAGGAAAATTATCCTTTGGCTCAGGACTGGATATGGTTAAGGTTGATGCTGCCGGTACAATAACTGCTCCGTTCAATGTCCCTGACTCCCTCTATTACGGTGAAGGAGTATCGCCTCCCAAAGTTACGATAGAGGCAATGGCCGGATTGGAGATGCTACTGCCCGAAGCCTTGATGAAAGTAATGATTAATGATTTGAACCGTGCTTTTGAAGGCACATTCATCGATTATGTATCAGACCCTTTTTATGAGCGCTATCTATCAGAGTTCATTTCCGATGATGTGAAATACATGGAAGTGACCAACATTATGAAGAATCGAGCATTGACACTCCCAGAAGACTTTAAAAAATACCCGTTTTTCCTGCCCAAAGTATCTTTGATTTGGAATCCAGATTTACAATCGTTTGTAAGTGAAGGGGATAAACTAGCCTTCACTAGTATTAAGGGTGAAGTGGTAAACCGTTATATATCCGGGCACCTGGAAATGCGTATGCCTTCAAATGAAGACGACAGGCTATACATTTATCTCAAATCAGGGTCTGAATTTTTCTATTTCTTTGGTTACCGTGGAGGAATTACGAGCATCGCCTCCAATAATCCGGAGTTTATGGATGCTGCAGCTAAATTAAAAGCAAAGGAGCTGGTTATTAAACTACCGGATGACAAAGTCTATGAAATCCAGTTTGTTGGTCCGGAAACGGCTGAGCTATGGCTTCGAAGGATCAAATCTCAGGGCAAATAAGTATTTTGCTACACAAAACATTATTTATTAATAATATTTTAATAATTCTCATCTGAAAATACATATTGGCACAATGTTCGATATATAGATGATGTGCGTTTGTAGTTTACCTGAAGGGACCGCTCGTTACCGGGCGGTCTTTTCTATTATAGATAATAAGCTACAATACAATAACATAGGTAAGTTTGATTAATGTTTTATATTAATGTGGCTTACGAGGCCTTGGTAAGATTTATGGCTAAAGAGAGATATATTGTAGATTATAAAAAAAATTATCTAAATAAAATATTTATCTAAACAAACATATTGGCATAGTTATAGATATATAAAGATGTGCGTTTGTAGTTTACCTGAAGGGACCGCTCGTTACCGGGCGGTCTTTTCTTTTGTTATTTAGTTTCAGGTCTTGAATCCTGAACTCATCGTACCCACACAAAATGCTACCTTTGCCGCGGTTTTTAATAAACGGCAAACTACGCATGGATCGCAATACCTGGAATTCAATTATTGGCTTTACGTTGATCTTCGTGATCATCTTTATTTGGGCCAAGCTAAATAGCCCTACTCCGGAAGAAATCCAACAGCAAAGCCTGCAAAAAGACAGCCTGGAACTTGTAAAACAAGCGCCCAAAGCCCCATTAACCCAATCCCCAATTGGACCATCCGTCGATTCCTTACCCTTAGAAACAGGTGACTCCGCTTTAT
>JBBQMA010000270.1:0-4545 GCA_038328415.1 Chitinophagales bacterium
ATCCTTCAATCGTTTATCCAAATGAACGATCAATTTGGCGTCGCTGATTTTTAAGGTTGATGCTATTAAATAAAATTTATTCTCAATAAAACCATAACGCATACTATCCAGTTGGATATCGGGTATTTCTATGGACAAATGCTCCCGCTCCTGTGCCAAATGAGACAATAATTCCGATTTGGAATACTTCGATCTAATAGACAGATTTGATACCGTAATACAGTTGTCTTTCCCACTTATCCGATCCATTTCTAATTTCTCAAAAGGGCCTAAGTCCACAATCACATTTGACGACCCTATATTTATACGATCATAAGTGAATGGAATTTTATTGCCAGATATTGTTGTGTCAGATTTCATGTCAAACACATCTATGTCTAATCCGGATATCTTCAATTTCATGCTATCCAAATTATCCTGCATAATTATAAAATAGCCATTTTTTAATTCAAAATAATCCAGGACAATTAATTTATTCAATTTAGTTATAGCCCCTTCAATGGTATCCGATTTCGACATTTTTAGCGATGGATAAATAGTGCAATAAGGATCAATAATCCTGATTTTATTGACATCAATTCGATTATTTACAAAATATTCCCAATAGCTAAATCCGTCAATATTTACCTGACCTATCCGAACAAATGCATATTGAATGGTATCGCATTTATCGATCAGTTTTAGGTCTATCTCCTTTACGGAAATATCTCCTTTAAAAATGTTGACGGTCAATTCGCCTTGTTTCATTATCACATAAGAGAGTAACGATTCCTTTAGCAATGCGGTTGCATAGGTTTCAATACGCGTGTAGAAATAGATAGCCGAACCTAGAATCAACAAAATAAATAAAACTAAAACTCCTCTTATTATTCCCATATAAATATTAAATAAATGACATTTATCCTCTCTCCTTATTTTGCTTCCTCAAGTGCCAGGATATAATAACCTAATTTCATCGCATCTTCCTGAAAGGCATAATCCAACAGCATCTCAAAATCATGTTTTTTGTAATAGGCCTTCAGCGTTTGGGGAGCCATAAAAGTGACGCACACAGGATGATACGTCTGAATCAGCGCTTCAATTTTAAACGAAACGGAAGCCGCTTTAAACCGACCCTTCATTTGCCGGGACAGGATGACGATTTTGTCGGGCTTAATAGAACCGAAGAACGAATGAATAGATTTTTTAAATGCATTGATCAGAAGACTATCCTTATCATCACCCAAGGTAACAAAGTTTAGTTCATTCTTTTCAGATATAATATTCCCCATTAAATCCATTTCGAGGACACAAAAGATGACCTTGGCTTTGTCGATGTCAATGGCTATAACCTTCATAATCTTTCTTAGTTAAGGTGGTCCGTGTAGGTCATGCTTTTGCCAAACCATTGACACGACCCACTTCTATCAGGAGAGCATAATTATATGGTGGTGCTATTACAACAATTCAGGTGCAGCTAAGTTGTAGAAACAACACAAAATCAACTATTTACCAACCAATCGTCTCTTTTTTAGCAAAGATAAAAAAAAAGGACAAGTCACTTTTTAAGGACCCCTGGGCTTCCAGTACATCAGGGTTAAAAATGCAACTGGCTACTTATTTAACCACACCAAGACCTGTCAGCTCATGGACCTCCTTTAGCGTTTGACGCGCCCGCTCCCGAATGTTGGCAGATGAATCTTGTATTCGCTTTTTCCAAAGGCGTTTGTCGGCGTTGATCTCCTTGTATTTTTCCCGAATCGGTGCCATCATAAGTGCCAATGCATTGGCCACTTCTTCCTTCAAGTCAGCATATTTCAATTCGCCTGCCTTATAATCAGCCATCAGCCGGTCGTGGGGTCCATGAGCACCAGCAGCCCGTACCAACATAAACAGGTTGGCAACACCAGCACTTATTTCACCGACCGGGGTGTCCCCTGCATCGGTAACTGCTGAACGAATTTGTTTTCGCATGACCCCTTCTTCGCCAAACAGGTTAATGTAATGTTTTTCACCAAGCGACTTGCTCATCTTGCGAGATGGATCGGCAGTGCTAAGTACTTTGGGCACTTCTGTATAAAAAGGCTCTGGTAGCGCAAAATAGTCCTTCCCAAATTGACGGTTAAATCGATCAGCGATGTTCCGCGTCTGCTCCAGGTGTTGGTCCTGATCCTTACCCACCGGGACGTAATCCGCATGATAAATAAGGATATCCGCCGCCTGAAGTATCGGATAAAAAAAGAGGCCGCTGGAGATAAATGCATCTTTATCTTTCTCCTGCACCTGCTGTGATTTATCCTTAAACTGAGTCATGCGTGTCAATTCGCCAAAACTGGCCACACACCCTAGAATCCAGGCCAGTTCCGCGTGTTCAGGCACCATAGATTGTATGAACAGATGGTCCGGGTCGATGCCGCAGGCTAGAAGTTGAAAACTCATATTCCACGTCACTTCCCGCAGTTTTTCCGGTTTATACGGCATTGTCATGGCGTGGTAATCTACCACCCCAAACACACAATCATAATCCTTCTGCATGTCAACCCAAGCCTTCACCGCTCCGAAATAATTACCAAGATGAATATCGCCCGTAGGCTGAATACATGAAAGGACACGCTTTTTATCGGACATCACGTTTACGTTTATTTGGGTATTTCGGCTATGAGGGAGATTTCAATATTAACAAAACGGGGCAGATTAGCAACTTCTACCAATTCCCGTGCCGGAGCGCTCCCTTCTTCAAAATAAGTGGCATAAACGGCATTAATCCGTGCATACTGGTCCATGTCCTTAACGAATACACTACACTTAATGACATCCCGATAGGATGCACCGGCTGCTTCCAGAAGTGCTCCCAGATTCTTCAGTACCTGATGAGTCTCTGCCTCTATGTCATCCAGCACTAGTTCTGCTGTCTCCGGATTAAGTGCAATTTGTCCGGATGTAAAAAGGAGGCCGTTGACGGCAGTAGCCTGACTGTATGGGCCTATGGCTGCAGGTGCATCTCCGGTGCTGATTATACGTTTCATTAGGCGTTGTTTTATTGGATGTAGTTTTGCTATTTCAAAGAAAGATATTCCGTTGTGTGATATCTTTTCTTGCTGATCTAAGAGATATTGATCCTGGAAACTTTTAAAACCTAGTTGGTTTTATAGCCATTGGGAAGATAGGCCTGGGCAAACAAAAAAATAACGAAATAAAGCTAAGCGGCAGATCTGAGAATCGGAAAGTACAAAAACACGAAGAGCTCCTTTCCCGGATCAGCGGAAGAGGAGCTCGTGCATTCGGATAATGGATGAATTTATCCTTCCAGTACCTCAGACGCTGGTATCACTACTTGACCGCGGTAGTACATAGCACCTTCATGCCAATAAGCACGGTGATACATGTGGGCCTCGCCCGTCGTTCTGCAGATCGAAATCTGCGGCATGGCTGCGTGAAGGTGTGTCCTGCGCTTGCGCTTGCGCTGCTTGGATACACGTGACTTTGGATGTGCCATTTAGTTATTATTTAGCTCGTCTAACAAATTCCGAAACGGGCTCTCCGTTCCATCGGTTTCGTCTTCTTCAATTTCTTCCTCTATGCTCCGGTTCAGATATTCCAGTGTTTCCATGTTGCAGGGTCTGGGATCTTCCTCTTCACATTCATAGGTACGGCTGACTGGTATGGCCAGAATCATATATTCGTACATGACCTGAGCGATGTTAAATTCGGCAGTCTCCGGAGGAAGTACAATGACTTCATCCTCTTCCAGATACGCTTCACCATTTTTGAGAATCAGATCATGATCCCCTTCAACCGGCATTCTGATATCTGCTGTACAACGGTCACAGATCATTGCTAATCGCCCCTCAAAAGAGAAACTTAACAAATACATCTCCGTCCGTTTGTCCAAGGTGACGGCCACATTTACTTCCCCTGCCTGCACCGGACTCTCCGAAAAACAGGCAAAAAAAGCATCATCACATACGAATTCAAATTCCGTAATTCCCTTTCGACTTCCGGAAAGTGGGATGGTAAAAGGAATCAGGTACCGCTCCATTGGAAAGAACTTTTTCTTTTAGCGGCTGCAAAGGTAATTCCAAATCCATAAAGAACCAAACTACGGCCTGATTTTATTCATACCCCATGCCGTATAATAAGCTCTGTATTTAAAGATTTGTGTTAAAGTCCGTGTACCATATCCTCCGGTCTTACCCATGCATCAAATTGCTCTGCAGTGAGCAGCCCCAATTCCACACCTGCCTCTTTCAAAGTCTTATCCTCTTCATGGGCCTTTTTGGCAATCTTCGCCGCATTATCATACCCAATCTTCGTATTGAGGGCCGTCACGAGCATCAGGCTATTATCAAGGTGCATTTTGATCCGCGAATAATTGGGAACGATCCCTTCTGCACAGTGATCATTAAAGCTTTGGCAAGCATCTGCCAGCAACCGTGCAGACATCAGGAAGTTGAAGATCATTACAGGTTTAAAAACATTCAACTCAAAATGACCATTCGACCCACCAATATTAATCGTCACATCATTGCCCATCACCTGGGCACATACCATGGTCAATGCCTCTGA
>JBBQMA010000271.1:0-4520 GCA_038328415.1 Chitinophagales bacterium
GCTCTCCTTTTCATCCCTTATTCAGGATATTGGAGCAAAGATTGAAGCGGAGTACCACCCTGGTAGCAACCATAAAATGCGGATGGGAGGGGGGCTCGTTCGTCATCGTTTTCAACCGGGTGTTCTGGCACTGAATGAAAAAACAATTGATGGAGATATTTTTGTATTGAATGGTCAAGTCAGGAACCTTGATTCACTTCCAGAATATGGTATAATTCGCTCTTTGGAATATGATGCCTATGTTGAAGACCAAATCATGCTGTCTCCTAAATGGTCGGCAAATCTGGGCGCTTATCTGAACTATTTTTATGTTCAGAATACCGGTTATTTTTCTGTACAGCCACGAGTCAGTCTTCGGTATAATCCTTCCCAAAAACTTGATTTCACCATTGCTTATGGCCATATGACCCAAAATATGCATTTGCTAACAAATTCAGGGTTTGGTCTTCCTAGTGATTTATGGGTACCAGTAACAGGAAATGTTAGACCACAGAAGTCTAGCCAAATAGACATGACACTTCTCCTTAATCCTATCAAGGGATGGGAGTTTGAAATTGGGGGTTATTTTAAAAAAATGGCAAGCATACTTGCCTGGAAGGAAGGTGCTAATTTTTTAGTTAATGGCAATATTTTGTCAGGGGGCATTCCATCGGATTACTGGGAGTCATTTGTGACTTCTGGGACTGGGTTGAGCCGGGGGCTTGAATTGGGTATACGTAAGTTGGCAAGAAGTTGGACAGGTGGTATTCATTATACTCTTGCTAAAACAGAACATCAATTCGCTGCAATTAATACCGGGCAGTTGTTTCCATTTCGATATGATAGGAGACATACTATACACATATTTCAACAAATTCAATTTCGAAAAAACTGGGGGTTGAATATCTTATGGACCTACGGTTCCGGGAATCCTATAACGCTCCCGATTGCTGTGTATGATGTCCATTCACCCTATTATATTAGCCCAGGAATTGTTTACTCAGGGAGAAACTCCTCCCGTTTGAAGGATTATCATCGTTTGGATTTCACGTTTAGGTATTCCTTTGAACAAAACAGACTCACTCATACGTTCAATCTCGGTTTATTTAATGTGTATAATCGACTTAACCCTTTGTTTGTGAGAATCAGGGAGAACGTTTATAATCCTTCGCAACGAAGTTTGGTTGAAGTTTCACTGCTTCCCATATTGCCGGTATTTAGTTATCAAATCAGTATCAAATGAGAAGTCATAAAATTGTCATTGTCTTTTCTATTGTTTGTTCGGGATTGTTTCTCGCCTGTGAAAGCCCATTTGATCCAGGTGATTTAAACGAGTCACGCATTGCCCTTTCCGCTACATGTTCGCCTGCACAAGGTTTCCTGGTATTTGTTTCCCCTGTGACACCATTTATTGATAATTCTGAAACCGATTTGATTGAAAACGCGACGGTTAACTTGTACTCTGGAGGCCAATTCCTTGCTAAATTACCTTTGAGCACACTTGGTGATCGTAAAGTATTTTATTCTGCGCTGAAACCACAAGATGGTTTTTCATACACACTTGAAATTGATGCTCCTGGATACCACAGTGTTGATGTTTCAGATCGCCAACCCAGCAAACCTGAGGCTAAATTCATCGGCTATTCAGATTTACAATTGGTGGATTTACCTAATGGAGAAAGCCGATACATCGCAACCATTGACCTTGAAATTGTTGATAGGCCTATTGAAACCAATTATTACCATTTGTTTTTGGAAGCACATTTGGCAGATGTAAACAATAATCGTTTTTTTACGATTTCTACCTTGAATAATGCACAGAATAATGACCCTTCACTGACGCCATATCTCCTAAATCAATCCTTACTTATTGACGGAAATGAATTTGATGGTCAGACGAAACCTATTAAATTACGGGTAGAATTCACTTACCCTTCCGGCTTAGTTTTTCAAGATCTCCAAATGGACTTGCGTCATGTTTCATACGCCTATTACAACTTTCATAAATCCCATATTGCTCAGATTAACAATGGAGGCAGCCCTGTGGCTGAGCCTTCTGCTTTATTTACTAATGTCAATAATGGGTATGGTTTTTTTGGAGGGTTTAATAGTTCCAGAGATACAATGAAGTTTTAAAACATTGGGACAATTACATGCGCTTGACGTAAGCGCTGATTTTATGTTTTGATTCTAACGTCTTAGCTATTTGTTTAGCTTCATCTTGGGAAGGGTAATCACCGACTTTAACCGCTGATGTATTTGACGAAGTTGTTATGATCTGAGCAGCTGTGTAACCCAAATCTTTCAATTCAGCAAACCGACGTTCCGCATTTTCTGCTACCTTGAATGTACCGGCAATAACTACGAAGTTTCCAGAATCAGTGGTTTGTTGAGTTTGGTCATCACCTTTTGTCGGTTGGGTTACGGATGCATCCGAAGGTGTTCTGTCTTTGGGACCTGCATCTACAGTAGACGGTTGGTTGTTCATGTAAGTACCAGTAACTGATGTTTCACCAACAATGCGAAACTCGGTCCTTCGGTTTATTTGATGTTCAAGATCTGAGCAAGCGGTGCCATCGGTACAGTTATTCTTTGGTTGGCTCTCCCCGTAACCCATCCCTTTCATCCTCGATTTTTTTACACCCTTATTCACAAGGTATTTGAGCGCGTTATCAGCGCGTCGCTGTGATAATGTTTTGTTGTAGGATTCACTGCCACGTGAATCAGTATGGGAAGCTAATTCAATCTGTACTTTAGGAAATTGCTTGAGGATAGTTGCAAGAGCATCAAGATCCGGCTTCGCATCTGGACGAATACTTGCGTCATTAAAATTATAATAGATGTTTGGCAAGTTTATCACATTGCCTTGGGCAAAAGGATTCCTGCCATTTGGATCGGTAATATCAAAGGCCATTGCAATTTCACTGCCACTTTCCAAATTTTTCGTACTTATATTACGGGTTGCCTTCATGTTATCTTTTTCTATTATAACAGTGAAGTCTTTATCCTTAGGCAGATAATAGTTGAAATTACCATTGCGATCTGTATATAAAGTGACCGTTTCTCCTGTAGCATCATCTACAATAGAAACCTTTGCGCCTGCAATTGGTGTATTAAATCGAGGATCCAATACCTTACCAGTGAAAGGAATTACATCTCCAAGTGGATCGAGCAACACCAATATTTCATCAGGTTGATCTTCTCCTTCAATGACAACTTGACGAGGTAGGTAACCATCTGCATTGACAGCTATGACGTAAGTACTTGGAGGTACATCTGATTGAAATAATCCTTCATTGTTGGTAAAACCCTTAATCTCGGATTCTGCCATATCAACAGTCAGCGTTAATTCGTTCGATTCGGGATCCAATGCTTGAATACGAATAAGATTCCCGGATTCATCAGTAACCGTCAGTACATTGGATAGATTCATATCATCTAGATCCAGAAAAGAGACAAGTGCCCCTTGGATTTCTTCCCCTGATGCATTATCTGCTACAAATACTTTGAATGGCCGAGGCGTCTTTGCTAGTTCCTGTTCTCGTTCTTCCAATAGTTTGTTCAAACCCTGCGCAACATAAAAACTATAAATATCATCCTGTCCTTTTCCCCCGGCTCTGTTCGATGAGAAGTAGCCATTTTTTGTTTCCAGATCAAGGATAAAACCAAAATCGTCTGTGTTGCTATTAAATGGGGAACCCAGATTTCTTGGAGCTTGAAACATATTTTCCGAAGCTGGTTTGGTATAATACAAGTCTAATCCGCCCAAGCCACTCGATTGGCCATTGGAACTGAAATACAAGGTTCCATCCGAATGGATGAAGGGAAAAATTTCATCCTTGTCCGTATTTATTTCAGCCCCTAAATTAATGGGATCACCATAATCATCACCCATTTTGGTGACATAATAGATATCCAAACCTCCAAATCCACCAGGCATATCTGAAGCGAAGTACAAACGATCGCCTTCAGGGCTTAAACTGGGATGACACACATTGAAATCATCACTATTAAATGGAAGGTCTTTAACATCATCCCATTTGTCTCCGTTCTTCGTTGCTTTCAAAACACGAAGATTGACCCAGCCATCTTTTGATTTGCCCAGTTTACCATTTATATAGTTGCTACGGGTAAAATACATATCACTGCCAGACATATCAAAAGTCAAAGGACCCTCATGATATTTAGTGTTAATCCTGTCTGAAAAAAAAGTCGGGTCGCCTAAAGTTCCCTCACTGCTTCGTCGTGCCAGAAAAATTCCCAAAGTATTTCGACGCATCCGCCTATCCACAAATTTGAAAACATTTTCTCTGGAGGAAATGAATAGAATTCCATCTTCAAAAAATGATGGACTAAATTCTAATTGATCCGTGTTGATACTGGTCTCGTTTTGTACGACAACATCAAAAACGGGCTTCTCTTCCTGAGCGTGAGCAAAGTTGCCCAACACTAGTCCAGCTACTAAAAGTATATACCTCTTCATATGACTTTCCTGTTCGATGTTGTTAAAAGAAGAACCTTGGATTCTTAAGTTTGTCACT